>JAYWCV010000327.1:0-2139 GCA_043780275.1 Chitinophagaceae bacterium | reverse complement strand
GATACCCAATATTTCTGCAACCTTACTGTCATTGGTAAAAGTTCCGCTTTCAACAGGAACAAGTACACCAGCCTGGGAAACAAATAATGTATTTGTTTTAGCATAAAAACGCTGTTGCATAGATGGTGCCCTGAAACCTGAACTGGTTGAAGCACGAAGATTGAAATGATCACTGAATTTATAACGGGAAGCCAATTTATAATTTAGTGTAGAACCAAAATCGGAATAATTTTCAAAACGCAATGCGCCGGTAACTAAGAAATTTTTAGAAAAATCTTGCTCCAGATCTACGTAAATTGCAGTAGAGTTCCTGGTTTTATCATCCCCGATAGTATTTACAAAACCCATAAAAACCTGTGATCCTGAAACAACACCGCTTGGCACGTTATAATTTCTATAAGATGCTTCTTCTCCACTTCTCATGCCAAATCCATCCACTCTGTATTCCAATCCCATAGCTACGTTTAACCCTTCCATCACATCATACTTCTTAGATAAATCGGCATTGATGGTGTTTTGCCAAGACTTCAATCCACCTGCATCAAAACTTCGTTGGTACGTACCCGGACTGGTGTATTGTGTATAATTGGCCGAATTATCAATGGTAAAATCGAATTTATTTGAACCATACGTATTGCTTATATCAAAATTCCAATCCTTAATTTTTGTACGGAACCCAACGGCCGTTGAAAGATCTAATAAATCTGAATTGATTTCTGGCAGAAATCCTATCGGATAAACTGCAAAAACATTTGTTCTTACAGCAGCAGGTACCGAATTGGGATAACGGTAAAGACCGGTAGCATTTCCATTTTTATTACTAAATCCACCAAATGCATATATTTCACCTTCTTTCCCTACCGGATATGCAAAATTGTAAAAAACTGATCCACCCTTCATCTCCGAATTACCAATATTCATGTCAAAATCATTCCTGGTTAAACCCCTTGCTGACATAATTGAGTCATCTCTAACTTGTCCACCCACAGTTGGAAAAACCTGGCCGGTATAAGTTCCTGTCCGGTTTGTTCTTTCTCTTTTGATATATTCTCCGGTTAAATTCAAATACCCCTTTCCGATATTAAAGCCATAACCCAATGAAGCTTGAAAAACACCTCCATCATTTACTTTTACAGACGGATCATCTGTTTTATTAGTTAATTTATATAGCGCATAGTTCTTATCATAACTGGTACTGTTTTGACCATAACTGACACTTGCATCCAAAACGCCAGTTTTCTTTTTCAAAATAATATTAATCACCCCTGCAATGGCATCTGAGCCGTACTGTGCTGCAGCACCATCTCTTAATACTTCAATTCTTTCCACAGCGGTTGCAGGAATAGCACTCATATCTGTACCAACCTGACCCCTGTTAACAGTACCATTCACATTCACCAAAGATGACTGATGCCGACGCTTACCATTAATAAGAACCAATACCTGGTCTGTTCCCAAACCTCTCAACTGTGCCGGATCAACGTGATCGGTACCATCCGAAATAGTTTGTCTGGCAGATTGAAAAGATGGAGCTATAAAATTGATGATCTGATTCAAATCAACCTGTCCAAGGTCTGATATCAAAGTAGAAATTGGAATTACATCTACCGGAACAGGTGTTTCAATCCTTGTTCTGCTTGGATTTCTGGAACCGGTAATGGTTACATTGATTAAGCTTCCCGAAGATTCTAATGTTGCATCATGATTCGTTGTAGCATTTTCTGTAACCGTTATTTCTGTTCTTTGTGTACTATAACCCACATAAGAAACGATAAGCATGTGTTTGCCTGCTTATGCAGAAAAATTGTACTGACCATTCATGTCAGTGACAGCTCCTATATTTACTCCCTGCAATTGTACCGAAGCACCAGACAATGTCATTCCGGCTGCATCTTTAACAACACCTTTTACTGTACCATTTTGAGCATACGTAAAAAAAGAAAGTAAAAGCAGCGGAATCAATAATTTAAAATTCCGGATAAAATGCGGATTGTACATAAACATAATTTTTGTTTTAGTTAGAAAAATATATGAAATCTGGTAGAGATAGAATATTAGAATCAAAAAATAAGACTATTAAATTTAATGGATTTAATATTGTTTTCCAATAATATTAAATCCAAATAAGTAAATTATGTC
>JAYWCV010000326.1:0-6760 GCA_043780275.1 Chitinophagaceae bacterium | reverse complement strand
GACATAATTTACTTATTTGGATTTAATATTATTGGAAAACAATATTAAATCCATTAAATTTAATAGTCTTATTTTTTGATTCTAATATTCTATCTCTACTAGATTTCATATATTTTTCTAACTAAAACAAAAATTATGGTTATGGACAATCTGCATTTTCTCCGGAATTTTAAATTATTGATGCCGCTGCTTTTACTTTCCTTTTTTACGTACGCACAAAATGGTATTGTAAAAGGTGTTATTAAAGATGCTGCAGGAACGCCCTTGTCAGGTGCTTCTGTTCAATTGCAGGGGGTAAAAACAGGATCAATAACTGACGTTAATGGTAGCTATAGTTTTTCTGCAAAAGCTGGTAAACACATACTTATCGTTTCTTATGTTGGTTACACTACACAAAGAACAGAAGTAATGGTTTCTGAAAATGGAACGACGAATCAGGATGCGTCATTGGAGTCAAGTGGAAGTTTAACTAATCTAACGATTACGGGATCAAGAAATCCTGGTAGAACCAGCGTTAATACGCCAGTACCTGTGGATGTAATTCCTATTTCTACCTTGTTATCAGATCTTGGGCAGGTTGATTTGAATCAGATCATCAACTTTGTTGCTCCTTCTTTTCAATCTGCAAGACAAACCATTTCGGATGGAACAGACCACGTAGATCCTGCACAGTTGAGAGGATTGGGTACCGATCAGGTATTGGTATTAATTAATGGTAAGCGCAGACACCAATCCTCATTGGTAAATGTAAATGGTACTGTAAACAGAGGACAGGTAGGAACTGATATGAGTGCCATTCCTGCAACAGCTGTTGAACGAATTGAAGTTTTGCGTGATGGTGCTGCTGCACAATATGGTTCGGATGCGATAGCAGGTGTTATTAATATTATATTGAAAAAGAAAACGGGAGTTTTGGATGCTAATATCAGTTATGGCCAAAACTCTACCAACTACGATAAAAATTATGCCTTATATAAATTAGCTAATAAAACAGATGACCCTTCTGTGAAAGCAAATGATGGAGGCGTTTTACAAGCTTCATTGGGATATGGTTTTAATATCGGCAAGGGCTATTTGAGTTTAACCGGTGAATATATCAGTCGGGAAAGATCAAACCGGACAGGAACATATACCGGACAGGTTTTCCCGGCTGTTGGTGGTGTGATAAAAGATGATTCAATCATGTCGGCTAGAGGGTTGACCAGAAATAATTTCGACATGTTAATCGGTAACTCTGAAATGAAGGGTGGGTCAGTCTTTTACAATTTTGCTTATCCAACCGGAAAGCATGGTGAGTTTTATGCATTTGGTGGATTCAGTAATAAAAAAGGAAGTGGTGCAGGATTTTACAGATATCCCAATGCTGTACCAGCTGCAGTAAGAACAAATGTTTTTGCTACTTATCCAATTGGATTTTTGCCAATGATAAATTCAGATTTATTAGATCTGTCAACTTCGGTTGGGTTACGTACAAAAATTAAGGATTGGAATTTTGACATCAGTAATACTTATGGTTCTAATAAGTTTGACTTCACCATTGATAATTCAGCAAATTATACGCAATATACCAGTCCGGGAACCTATCAGAAAAGTTTCGATGCAGGTGGTTTGAATTTTTGGCAAAACACCATGAATGCAGACATGTCTAGAAAATACGATGTATTGGAAGGATTGAACGTGGCTATGGGATTGGAATATAGAGTAGATGGTTTTGGAATGAAAAGCGGTGAAGAAGCTTCCTATAAAAATTATAATGTGGCAAGTGGAGTAGCTTCCGGTTCACAGGTTTTTGCAGGATTTGTGAATACCATCGGTGACGATAAAACCAGAAACTCAAAAGCCATTTATTTAGATCTGGAACAGGATGTATCCAAAAAACTATTGGTAACCGGTGCACTACGTTTTGAAAATTATTCTGATTTTGGTTCAACCTTGAATTTCAAATTGGCTTCACGGTATAAAATCAGTGACAATTTCAATTTAAGGGCTTCTACAAGTACTGGTTTCCGTGCACCTTCCATGCAGCAGCGTTTTTATGCAAAAACCAATACACTATTTGTATCTCAGGGTGGAAGTTTAGTGCCGATTGAAAGTGGAACTTTTACAAATGACAGTAAGGTTGCAGAAATTTTAGGAATTCCAACCTTGAAAGAAGAAACCAGTAATAGTTATTCAGTTGGTATAACAGCAAAACCTTTTAAAGGATTTGATATTACAATAGATGCTTACCAGATAGATATCGAAGATCGAATTGTATTGACTAATAATTTTTCAGGAGGTACTAATGCGGCATTACAGCAGCAATTAAACAGTGTGGGTGCAAGTGCTGCCAATGTATTTGCAAATGCTATTGATACAAGAGCTCGTGGACTAGAAGCAGTGATGTCTTACGCGGCAAAAATTGCAAATAAGCATTCATTGAAAACTACTTTAGCTATGATTTTTATTGATAACGAAGTTGGAAAAGATGCACCCGATAAGCCAATCGTTCATGCTTCCAGTGTATTAATTAGTAGTGGACAACTCGGCAATTATTTTAACAGAGAAGATCAAAGCCGTATTGAAGTGGCAAACCCACAAGACAAAATAAACTTGATGTTTAATTACAAGTACGGCAAGTTTGGTGCCATGTTACGTTTTGTTCGTTTTGGAAAAGTAGTTTATCTGGATCCGTCAATAAACCCAAACAATCCAGGTGCTTTCCCGGTTAATGCGTTTACTGGTCAAAGAGAAACTTTAGATCAAACGTTCTCAGCTAAAACGGTAACTGATCTTTCTTTATCTTATGATTTGACTTCTGACCTTGGGTTAACGATTGGGGCAAATAATTTGTTTGATGTTTATCAGGATAGACATACGCATAGTGGTAATATGAGTCTTGGTAGATTTGTTTATAGCCGTCGAGTTCAGCAAATGGGTTTTAATGGTTCTTACTTTTTTGCTCGATTGAGATGGAGTTTTAGTACTAAATAATTTCGTTCTTAGATCTCAAAAAGCCATTCGCCGCAAACGAATGGCTTTTTGTTTTTAATTCTTTTTAATAATATTAAAAGAATCAACGATTTTTGAACTTGTATCAATATTCTTTACCGGATATTTTATCTTAAATCAAACCAACTTTAAATGAAAAAGCTTTCTCTGTTTTTTTGTATGTACATGTTGTTGACTATTGCAGTCTTTGCTCAATTAAAATCTCCAGCTGAATTTCTGGGATATGAAATTGGTAAAAAATATACGCCACACTGGAAAATTGTTAATTATTTTAATGCAGTCGCATTGGAAGCCAGGTCAACTGTGAAATTGCAGAACTATGGTGAAACAAATGAAGGAAGACCTTTAATGCTTGCATTTATTTCGTCTCCCGAAAATTTAAGGAACCTTGAATTGATTCGTAAAAATAATTTAGCCGCAGCGGGATTACCAACTGCAGGATTTGCAGCTTTGGAAAATGCGCCGGCCATTGTCTGGTTAAGTTATAATGTACATGGAAACGAAACATCCTCGTCTGAAGCAGCCATGATGACTTTGTTTGCTCTAGCTGATCCGTCAAATGCCAAAACAAAAGAGTGGTTGAAGAATACGATTGTAATTATAGATCCATGCATCAATCCGGATGGCAGAGAACGGTATATAAACTGGTTCAATTCGGTAAGGAATAAAAACGCAAATCCAAAACTAGAGTCGAGAGAACACCGGGAACCTTGGCCTGGTGGAAGGTCCAATCATTACAATTTTGATTTGAACCGCGATTGGGCATGGCAGACGCAGTTAGAAAGTCAGCAACGTATTAAAGTGTACAACCAATGGTTGCCACAGATTCATGTCGATTTTCATGAGCAGGGAGTAAACCAGCCATATTATTTTGCTCCGGCAGCACAACCCTTTCATGATGGAATCACCAGTTGGCAAAGAGACTTTCAGACAACGATTGGTAAAAACCATGCAAAATATTTTGATGCGAATGGTTGGTTGTATTTCACCAAAGAGATTTTTGATTTGTTTTATCCTTCTTACGGAGACACGTATCCCACATTTAATGGCGCGATTGGGATGACCTACGAGCAAGGAGGTGGACCAGCTGGTGGTATTGCCGCATTGACTGATGAAGGAGATACATTGACTTTACTGGACCGGGCCACACATCATTTCACCACATCTTTAAGTACGATAGAAATTTCTTCGTTGAATGCCGGTAAACTAACTGCGGAATTTAAAAAATATTTTTCCGAATCTATCAATAAAGGTGTTGGAGAATATAAATCATTTGTTATTAAAAACACGGCAGAAGATAAAGAACGGATTAGTGGTTTATTGGATCTTCTAAATAAAAATGAAATTAAATACAGCGTAGCAAAACAGGCTACAGCAAAGGGTTATAATTATTTTACCGGCAAGGAAGAATCAATAACGATGGGTTCAAATGATATTTTAATAAATAGCTTGCAATCCAAAAGTGCTTTAGTAAATGTGTTGTTCGAACCGAAAAGCCGTTTGGTAGATTCGGCCACATACGATATCACAGCCTGGTCACTTCCCTATGTGTATGGAGTACAGGCTTATGCATTCAAACAACCACTTGCCTCTGCCGGAACGGATTTTTCATTTGCAAAAGTTAACAACGAATTTACAATCAGTTACGGAGCCATTATTCCCTGGAGAGGAATGCCGTCTGCTAAAGCAACTGCACAATTATTAAAGGATGGCATCCGATTACGTTTTGCAGACAGCCCTTTTGAAGTGGAGGGAAAGAAATATGATAGAGGTTCTATCATCATTCTTAAAACCGGTAACGAGAAATTCGGGAGTAAATTATGGTCGGTTGTATCTAAACGATGCACCGAAAATGAAGTGCAGTTGATGCCGGTATCTTCCGGTTTTGTAGATAAAGGATTTGATTTTGGCAGTGCAAAAGTTCATCCGATGAAAGCACCTAGAATTGCCTGTTTAACAGGTGAAACAGTGGGTTCTTTAGAAGCCGGAGAAGTGTGGCATTTTTTCGAACAGGTCATCGATTATCCGGTATCCATGATCAATGCAAATGACTTTGGCCGGTTAAGACTGGAGAATTATGATGTACTGATTTTGCCTGATGGTAACTACCGGTTATTGGCTGATAAAGCAACTACAGATCAGTTGAAAGATTGGATAAGCAAAGGCGGACGGCTCATTGCCATGGAAAATGCCGTTTCGCTTTTAGCAAAACTGGATTGGGCAATCAAAGTAAAAAAGGACAACGAAAAAAAACCGGAATTATATGAGGAGCTTAAAAAATTTGATGATCGGGATAGAGATGCGATCCGGGATATTACTGCTGGTTCAATCTATAAAACAGATATTGATAATACACATCCCCTGGCTTTTGGATACCCGGAATTTTATTACAGCTTGAAAAAGGATGATAAGATTTATGAATTTATTAAAGAGAAAGGATGGAATGTAGGTGTTGTAAAAAAAGAAAACCAGGTTGCCGGATTTGTAGGTTCCAAATTAAAAGAAAAATTAAAGGATGGGGTGTTGTTTGCTGTTCAGGACTTAGGGGCCGGTAAAATTACCTACCTGGCTGATGACCTCTTGTTCCGTAGTTTCTGGGATAACGGAAAACTGATGTTTACAAATGCAGTATTCCTTGTAGGGCAGTAATAAAACGAATTTTGATAAGCGGTTTTTACCGCTTATCTTTTTTAGGAGTATTTTTTTTTAACTTCTTTTATCTTTCAGAAAATATTGACGTACACATGCGAAAATTAATTTTCCTATTTCTTACTTTCAGTCTCTTTCAGGTTAATATCAATAAATCATTATTTGCACAGGCATTACCGGTCACTACGTCGGCCGATATTTATATTGCCATGCAGAAATTGAAAGTATTGGGGTCAGTCTTATATGTAGCTGCTCACCCGGATGATGAAAATACCCGGTTATTGGCTTATTTGTCGAAAGATAAATTATACAGAACAGGCTATCTATCAGTAACTCGTGGTGACGGCGGTCAAAACCTGATTGGCAATGAACAAGGAATCGAATTGGGTATGATCCGTACACAGGAATTATTGTCTGCCCGCAGAATTGACGGAGGTGAACAATTTTTTACCAGAGCCTATGATTTCGGATATTCAAAAAGTCCGGAAGAAACTTTTTCAAAATGGGATAAGGAAAAAATATTGAGTGATGTAGTTTGGGTGATCCGTAAATTTCAACCCGATGTGATCATTACCCGTTTCCCTACAACAGGCGAAGGTGGACATGGCCATCATACTGCTTCAGCCATTTTAGCAAATGAAGCATTTACCGCTGCGGCAAATCCTGCCCGTTTTCCGGAGCAGTTGAAATATGTGAAACCCTGGCAGGCAAAACGAATACTTTGGAACACCTATAATTTCGGTGGTAATAATACAACCAGCGAATCTCAATTTAAAATAGATGTAGGAGGTTATAATGCTTTACTGGGAAAAAGTTATGGAGAAATTGCTGCTGAAAGCCGTAGTCAGCATAAGAGTCAGGGATTTGGTGTAGCCAGAACAAGAGGTGAGGCTTTTGAATATTTCAGAACAAATAGCGGATCAGCTCCTGAAAATGATTTAATGGACGGATTGGAAACCGGTTGGAAAAAATTAACCGGCGGCATTTCAATTGAAAAGTCCATGGATAGTATGATCCGAAATTTTGATTTTGTTCATCCCGAAAAATCAGTTAAAAACCTGGTTCGGTTACATGCCGCAATCAATACATTAAATGATATGCATTGGAAAAATAAAAAACT
>JAYWCV010000325.1:0-22054 GCA_043780275.1 Chitinophagaceae bacterium | reverse complement strand
AAAAAACTGCCTTACGACAGCTTTTTCAGAAAAACAATGGTATGCTTTTCAGTGTTTAATCAGAGGCTAAGCGGTTAGTTCAAGTCATCAAGGGCAAGCTCATATAAATATTCCATATAGAAATATTTCAAATACGTGTATCGGGCATTTTGCATAGCAATGACCCATCCGGCGGATCCATCTAAAAACCCCATTTTTAAAATGTATTCTTTAATAAACCGGAAAATGGAACTGTAATATTTTTTACCGGCATTATACTCAACTTCTTTTTCTACTTTATTTTCTGCATAAAGAAATGCATAACGTTCCATTTTAGTCCAGAAAAAGTACCGGTTTGTTGCTGTATAATGCAAAAGATTTCCGGTTACTTTAATTTCAGGAAATACTTCTTTATGCACTAATCTTTCATGTACCAGATCACTGTTCCAATGAGTATTGAACTTATTGAAAAGTCGTAAGTGCCAATCAGGATACCATCCTCCGTGATAAATAAACTTGCCTTCGAAATTGGAAAGTATGTTTATGGATAAATTGACGTCATTTTTATTTGCAGCTATTTCTTTTAAAATATTGGATGCAAGTTCTTTGGATATTTCTTCGTCCGCATCCATAGAGAAAATCAGATTATTGATAGTTTTTTGATTTCCAAAATTCTTTTGAGATGCATAACCCTCCCAAGTTTTGGTAAATACCCTAGCTCCCAAATCCATGGCTAAGTGAACCGTTTTATCCATACTACCCGAATCAACTACAACAATATCATTGCTTATTTGTTTTGCACTTTTAATGCAACGTTCAATGTTCTTTTCTTCATTCAATGTAATAATAACAACTGAAATATTTTTATTTTTTCTGTCTGCCATGTCCAACTTTTGTGTGTCTATTTTTATACAAATTAAAAAGGTTTCAATCTCCCTTTTCTCAATTTTATCTTGAAATTCTTTAACGTATCCCAACCGTTTATATCAATGCGGGTCAGTTCGAACTGATCGGGCACAGGCATCTGAATAGCCTGGTTACCAATCCGGAAAGCCGCATAGATTCCCATTTCCCGAAAAACGTTTTTCATCTTATCCAAGTCTGTTTTATTTTTTGGCCTCTTTCCAAAAGGATACGCAATGACAGGAATGATATTAATATTAAGTACGGCAAAAACATCCAACGTTGAGATTACATCATTTCTGATTTCTTCAACACTTAGGTCTTCATAAGATTGATGATCATAGCCATGCAAACCAAATTCAAAAAACGCAGGGTCTGCATTCAATATTGATTCTGTTTCCAGGTAACTATATTTTTCTTTCCCGTTATGATTTCCATTCACACTTGTTTTCTGTGCAATTAAAAAAATACAGGCACAAAACCCATATTTTTTCAACAACGGTTCAACAAATTCTATTTGATTTTTGTACCCATCATCAAATGTTAATACAATTGTTTTATCTGAAATTGTCTCCTGGTTATTAATATTTTTAATAAATGAAGAAACGGGTATGGTGGAATATCCATTCGCTTTCAGATACTGAAAATGTTTTTCTAATAAGTCAGGCGATACCGTCATTTCATCCGGCATTCCGGGAAAAACATGATGGTATAATAATACTTTTACTCCGCTAAGATTCTTTAAGAAATAATGCATCAATCCCATATTTTCTTATAACATTTACAGTGAATAAATTTTAATAAAGTCTCTTTCACTGCTACCAATCAATCAGATTTTTTTTTGCTGCTAATACCTTTTATGCATTGTATAATCAATTTTCAATCAAGTACAGATTGGTAAAGTATAAACTGATTTTCCGCACTGTTTAATGATATATTTATAGAACAATGCAAAGGTTCATGATGAACATTAAAACTACCTTTAATAGGCACTTAAATTCTACTTAAAACTGAGAGAATTGAACCGTGAAGCAATTGAGGCCATCATGGGTAGTACTGTAGATCAACTTTCCTTTATGAACCTGCATGATTCTGTGACTAATAGAAAGACCCAATCCATGTCCCCTGATTTTAGAAACATTTGAACCCCGGAAGAAGGGTGTAAATAACTTGTTTCGTTCATTTTCCAGAATCCATGGTCCGTTATTGTAAAACCGGATAAGGATCTGCAACGCATTTACAGTTAAGTTTATTTTCACCGTTTTATCGGTAGAGTATAAACAAGCATTCCGAACAAGGTTTGCAAAAACAATTTTTATCAATGCCTCTTCCCCGTCTATCATTAAATCTTTTTCACTGATTGGCATATTCGAAAAATCAAAATGAATATGGTATTCAGGATGGTAAGACTTTACTTCATCAATAACGGTATAAAGCAACTCATCTATCCTGAATAACTGTGTGGTCTTATTAAATGTTTCCTGCTCAAACCGGGCTAAGGATAAAATACTGTTTACCAATTCAACCATATACTTCTGATCATCGTAAACAGATAAAAGGATTTTTTGATATTGCTCATTGCTCATTTCCTTTCCTAATGCAGCTTCTGTTTGCAACAATACTACAGAAAGAGGTGTACGAAGCTCGTGAGCGGCATGCTGCAAAAAATTTTTTTGCAACTCAAACGAATGCTCCAGCCGATCCAGCATCTTATTAAAGTTTTCAGAAACAATGGTTAGCTCACTTTTGGCAGGACTAATTGTTAACCGTTTATTGGGCTTTCCGCTACCTACTTCCTGAATTTGTTCATTCAATTCATCCAACGGATTAAAAACCTGTTTTACATATAAATAGGAAAGGACGATGGTGATTAAAATACTACCCCCCAGGCAGATAGTTAATATGTAAAGTAGATTACTCAGTTTTCTGCGACCATACAAATCATACGCCGAAGCAATAACAATTCCTTCTTTACCGGGGCTGTCAATGTATAAACCAACTAATTCATAATCGCCTCTGTTGAACTCAATATAACCGGCTGTTTTTATCTGAAAAAGTAATGAGTCATTATATGCAAGCTGAATATCTTTGTAGCTTGAATAGATGACCTCATTTTTATTATTTATGACCAGGATTTTTTCATCATACAGATTTTGCAGAGAGTTTTTGTCAATTTGTTTTAATAATACCCGATCAATTTCCTGAACCTCTATTAATAAGTTGTAGGTAGTCCTTGCTTTTTGATGCAGCCGGATCATAAAATCTTCTTTCCGGAACCATTCACTCTGTATATAAATAATACCGAAAGCAATCAACAGTAAAACGGTAATAATTGTACCAAACAGAATGGCGGACCGAAATTTCAGATTCATTCAAGTCAGGCTTTTTTAATGTAATACCCAAATCCGGGTTTTGTATGAATTAGCTTTTCATCGAAGGGCTTATCAATTTTATTTCGTAAAAAATTAATGTATACTTCAATGGTATTGGTACCGGTGTCGTAGTTAATATCCCATACCTTTTCTGCAATCTCTTGTTTTGAAATGACTCTTCCCCTGTTTCTGGCAAGCAGGTCAAGTAGTTTTAATTCTTTCACCGTCAGGTTTATTTCCACATTGTTGCGGTATGCTTTTTTCTCCAGATTACTGATTTTGAGATCTCCGATTTCAAGAACCTCATCAAAAAGCTCGTTCAAAGAACTTCTTTTTATAAAAACGTTGATTCTGGCTATTAACTCTTTAATGTTGAATGGTTTTACAATATAGTCATCGGCTCCGGCACCAAAAGCTTCCATTTTATCATCCATCTCGCCAAGTGCTGTAAGCATGATAATGGGTACTCCTGAATTTTTCAATCGAAAGCTTTTACATAAATCAAACCCATTAATGACAGGCACATTTATATCCAACAAGACAACATCGAATGTTTCCTGGGAAAACATCCGTTCTGCAATTTTTCCATCGTATGCTAGTTGAACAATGAAACCATTTTTTTCAAGTTCAGCTTTTACGGTATTTCCCAGCTTGGGATCATCCTCTACTAATAATATATTAGTTGCCATAGTATTTTTTTTTTACCAATTCAAAGGTATGTATGTATTAACTTATTCAAACAATAATATTAACCTGCAATTGTCGATATTTGCATTCAATAAAAAAATCAATTAGACATGAGTTATATAACTGCAATACATGCAAGACAGATATTAGACAGTCGTGGTAACCCTACCGTTGAGGCAGAAGTTTTCACAGATGAGGGGGCATTTGGCCGGGCGGCAGTTCCAAGTGGTGCAAGCACAGGAATACATGAAGCCGCAGAACTTAGAGATGCTGATAAAAAGAAATATGCAGGGAAAGGTGTATTAAAAGCAGTTAAAAATGTGAACGATATTATTGCTCCTGAATTAATTGGAATTGATGTTGCGGACCAAACAGGAATTGATGAATATTTGATTCAATTGGATGGCACAGCCAATAAAAGCAATCTTGGAGCCAACGCCATACTTGCCGTAAGTATGGCTGTTGCAAAAGCTGCTGCTGAAGAGGCATCGCTTCCACTTTACCGGTATATCGGAGGCACCAATGCAAAAACATTACCCATACCAATGTTGAACATTTTAAATGGTGGTGCACATGCCGATAATAAAATCGATTTCCAGGAATTTATGGTTATGCCGGTTGGTGCAAAATCTTTCAGTGAAGGTTTGCGTTGGGGAGTAGAAATTTTTCATACCCTTAAAACTGTTTTAAAAAAGAACGGCTACAGCACAAATGTTGGCGATGAGGGAGGATTTGCCCCTAATATTCAAAGTAATGAAGAAGCCATTGAAATAGTTTTAACCGCCATACAGGCAGCAGGCTTCAAAACTGGTTCGCAAATAGGCATTGCTATGGATGCTGCAAACAGTGAATTGTGGAATGCCAAAAAGAAAAAATATGTATTTCACAAAAGTGATGGCAAAGAAATGACCAGCGAACAACTGGTAAAATACTGGGAGAAATGGGTAAAACAATATCCGATCATTTCTATTGAGGATGGAATGGCTGAAGATGATTGGAATGGTTGGAAAATGCTGACCGACGCCGTTGGTAAAAAATGCCAGTTGGTTGGCGACGATCTTTTTGTAACCAATGTAAACAGGTTGAAAAAAGGAATTGACGAATCGATTGCAAATTCCTTATTGGTTAAAGTAAATCAGATTGGAACTATTACAGAAACAATCAATGCAGTAACAATGGCTCAGCATAATGGTTTTAATACCGTCATGAGTCATCGCAGTGGAGAAACCGAAGACACAACTATTGCAGATTTGGCAGTAGCACTCAATTGCGGACAAATAAAAACTGGCAGTGCCAGCCGAAGTGACCGAATGGCTAAATACAACCAATTGATCCGAATTGAAGAAATGCTGGGCAGCTCGGCAATTTATCCAAAAGGAAAGATCAAATTTGGTAAATAAGTCTTAAGTTTAGTTAACTTTTAGAAGGAACATATATAACATAATCATGTATGTTCCTTATTCCATTGAAAATGAAATATTTAAAGCACATAACCTTATTTCTTAAAAACAAATACCTTATTACAGGCTTGGCATTTGTAGTTTGGTTACTCTTTTTTGACAAAAACGATTTTTATACACAGCATCAACGAAGCAATGAGTTAGAGCAATTAGAACAGAGTAAGGACTTCTATACAAAGGAAATTACTATAGAACGCAATGAGTTAGAGCAATTAGAATCAAATCCAACAACCTTGGAAAAATATGCCCGGGAGAAATTTTACATGAAGCGGGATAATGAAGATGTCTTTATTATAAAGGAAAACCAATAGACCAGGGTCAGATTTTTTATTCGTGGCACAATATCATTACTTGTTCACCGTTTATAAATAGGATATTGGTTTTAAACATTTTTACTACACATTTGGACATTAAAGGTTTTGCTATGGCTAATTTTACAGCAGAGGATTTATTACTTTATTTATACAACGAAACAACAGTTGAACAAACGGCAGAGATTAAAAAAGCGTTAAAAAAAGACTGGACCCTTCGGGAAAAACTAGCTGTATTAAAAACATCCATGCAAAGACTCAATAGAATTACAGAATCTCCCCGAACTGAAATAGTGATTAATATACTCAATTACGCCAGGGAAAAAACGGATGATTTTCAATATCACAAAAACTGAACTATTCATCTTCACCTATCTTAGCGGTCAAGAATATTTTTGAATGACCCGAAAAGAACGTTATCAATTTGTCATAGATTATTTTCAGCAACATGCCCCGGAGGCAGAAACGGAGTTATTATATGATTCTCCATTCCAGTTATTGGTTGCCGTTATTCTTTCGGCTCAATGCACCGATAAAAGAGTAAACCTCACTACAGCAGCCATTTTTGAAAAATACCCCGATGTTGACTCTTTGTCAAAAGCCAATTTTGATTCTCTATTTCCCATCATCAAAAGCATTTCTTACCCCAGTAATAAGACCAAACATCTTATTGGAATGGCGGGAAAAATAATGACTGAATTTAATGGAGAGATTCCCATGACGGTTGATAAATTGGTATCCTTACCGGGAGTTGGCCGCAAAACAGCCAATGTAATTACTTCTGTGATTGATAAACAACCCAATATGGCCGTAGATACGCATGTATTCAGGGTTTCAGCAAGGATTGGATTAACAAGCAATGCTAAAACTCCATTGGCTGCTGAAAAACAATTGATACAGCACATTCCAAAAGAACTGATTCATAAAGCACATCATTGGCTCATATTGCACGGACGTTATACCTGTACAGCAAGAAGCCCGAAATGTGATGTGTGCGGACTTACATCTATTTGTAAATTTTATAAAAAAGCAAACAAATAAATTTTATCATCCGTATAAAAAAAATCCATCGACATGACCAATGGATTTTCAATTAAATTTTTAAACAGCTAGGCTAAATGCTTTTTTATTACATCCACCATTTCTGATTTGGCAATAGGAATTCCCATCACTTTATTATAAGCAACAGCATCCACATTATACTGATCTCGGATAATTTTTATCAATTGCCCATTATTAATTTCCGGAATTAATACTTTATCGAAACGCTTTATTATTTCGCCCAAATTTTTCGGGAAAGGACGTAAGTAACGGATATGTGCATGAGCCACCGATTCTCCTGCAAATTCTAGTAATGCCGATTTAATGGTTCCATACGTTGAACCCCAGCCAAGAATCAATAATTTACCCGAATCAGGTCCATTATCAATGGTTTGCAAAGGAATATGGTCGGCAATTTTTCTTACTTTTTCTTCCCGGATATTTGTCATCAACTGATGATTTTCGGGATCGTAACTGATATTACCTGTAATGTTTTCTTTCTCCAATCCACCTATGCGGTGCTCCAATCCGGCAGTTCCGGGAACGGCCCAGGGACGTACCAAATTCTCGTCTCTTAAATATGGCAGAAATTTTTCTTCCCCATCACCCAATCCATTTTTAAATGAAACTTTTATTTCCGGCAAATCGGCAGACTGCGGATATCGCCACGGCTCTGCGCCATTGGCAATATAACCATCACTTAAAAATATAACCGGAGTCATATGCTGAATAGCAATACGTACTGCTTCATAAACCGTATCAAAACAATCGGAAGGAGTAGAAGAAGCAATGACAGGAATTGGACATTCCCCGTTTCTTCCATAATATGCCTGCAGTAAATCGCTTTGTTCTGTTTTTGTAGGTAACCCAGTTGATGGGCCACCACGTTGAACATTGCAGATTACCAATGGAATTTCAAGCATCATGGCCAAACCCATGGCTTCGGCTTTCAAAGCCAAACCCGGACCAGATGTGGTTGTTACGCCAATTGAACCGCCATAGCTTGCACCTATTGCAGAAGTAATTGCTGCTATTTCATCTTCTGCCTGAAATGTTTTTATTCCGAAATTTTTATGCCTGGCCAACTCATGCAAAATATCAGTAGCCGGTGTGATAGGGTATGAACCTAAGAAAAGAGGCAACCCACTTTTTTGAGATGCAGCAATCAATCCGTAAGCAACAGCCTGGTTGCCCATGATGGAACGGTAAGTACCCGATTGCATTTTAGCTTTTTCTACATTGTATTGTGTAGTAAAAGTTTCGGTGGTATCACCATAAAAATAACCGGCGTGTAAAACCTTGATATTACTTTCAAGAATATCGGGTTTTTTACCAAACTTAAGTTCAAGAAATTGCTCGGTACTCTTCATGTCCCTGTTGTACATCCAATATAAAAAACCAAGTACAAACATGTTTTTTGCACGGTCCTTCTCCTTGGTACCCATTACATTTTCCTTCAAAGCCTCACGAGTCATTTTGGTTATATCCATTTTAATGACTTCGTAATTATCCAGACTACCATCCTCCAACGGATTTATACCTTCCAGATAATTGGCCAAGCGTAGATTCTTACTGTCGAAACCATCGGTATTGGCGATAATCTTTCCTCCTTTTCTCAGGCTTTTAAGATTGGCTTTTAATGCGGCAGCATTCATGGCTACCAGCACATCGCAAAAATCTCCGGGGGTATAAATCTGGTCGCTTGAAAACCGTAACTGAAATCCGCTCACTCCGGCTAGTGTTCCCTGTGGTGCTCTGATTTCGGCGGGAAAATCGGGGAAAGTTGCAAGATCTATGCCCATCAAAGCAGTGTTATTTGTAAACTGGCTTCCGGTCAACTGCATCCCATCTCCACTGTCTCCTGCAAATTTTATAACAACTTCCTGTAGTATTTCCTGGTTACGGCTCATTATGAAAAAGTATTTACGCTAATTTATGACAGTTTGGTTAATTGACATGGAATGATCTTACTTTATATTACAAAACAAACTTTAAATTATTTTTTTACAGAACGTATTATAAAAAATTAAAAATATTTTATCGTCCATCTCCATCCAAAAGGTTTCCCAAACCACCTAAAATACTTCCTTCTTCTTTACGATTGTATGTACCATAAGCCAATATACGTCCTGCCAACCGGCTGATGGGTAATGATTGTATCCACACTTTACCGGGACCCCGAAGTGTTGCAAAAAATAATCCTTCGCCACCAAAGAGGGTATTTTTTATCCCTCCAATAAATTGAATATCATAATCCACAGAAGGTTCAAAAGCTACAATGCATCCGGTATCTACTTTCAGTAGTTCGCCTGCCTGCAATTGTTTCTGGAAAACATATCCGCCTGAATGAACAAATGCCATTCCATCACCTTCCAGCTTTTGCATGATAAAACCTTCGCCGCCAAATAAACCAGTACCCAATCTTTTCGAAAACTCAATACCGACTGAAACTCCTTTGGCAGCACATAGAAATGAATCTTTCTGACAGATCATTTTACCTCCCAATTCTTGCAGATCCAATGCAATAATTTTTCCCGTATATGGTGCTGCAAAACTTACTTTCTTTTTACCATAAGATGTGTTGGTAAAAGCTGTCATAAACAAACTTTCGCCGGTTAACAGTCTTTTTCCAACCGACTTCAATTTTCCAAAAACTCCGGTATCCTGTCCGGTACCATCACCAAAAATTGTTTGCATCTCTATTCCATCATCCATCATCATAAAACTTCCGGATTCAGCAATGGCTGTTTCATTTGGATCCAATTCTATTTCCACACACTGCATTTCTTCGCCATGTATTTGGTAGTCTATTTCATGATTTGTTCTGTTATAGCTGCTCATATTGTTTGTTTTTTACAAAATTACTTAAGTGTACTTATTGAAAACCGAACTTTTTATAAATGGTAAGGCCATTATTTGTGGATTAATTAACTTGTGGCACTTCTTAAAAATTGAAAGTAAAATTTATGAAACAAAAATTAATAGTATGCTCTCTATTCGTAGCCGGACTTACATTACAAGGATACAGTCAGGCAAAGCTTGTGGAAAAAGTAACTAAAAAAGGAAATGAACTGATCATTCCTTACGAAAAATATGTTTTACCAAATGGTTTGACATTAGTAATACATGAAGATAAAAGTGATCCATTGGTGCATGTGGATGTTACCTACCACGTTGGTTCTGCAAGAGAAGAAATCGGCAAATCAGGGTTTGCGCATTTCTTCGAACACATGATGTTTCAGGGTAGTGACCATGTTGGTGACGAGCAACATTTTAAAATTGTCACTGAATCGGGTGGCACATTAAATGGATCTACAAACCGTGACCGTACTAATTATTATGAAACGGTACCCAATAACCAATTAGAAAAAATGCTTTGGCTGGAAGCCGACCGTATGGGCTTTTTGCTGGATGCCGTTACCCAACAAAAATTTGAAATACAACGTTCTACGGTAAAAAACGAAAGAGGACAGAATTATGATAACCGACCTTATGGATTAGCTTCTGAAAAAATTTCTCAGGCAATGTATCCATACGGACATCCATATTCATGGTTGACTATCGGGTATGTTGAAGATCTGGACAGAGTAGTAGTTAATGACCTGAAGAATTTCTTCTTACGTTGGTATGGTCCAAACAATGCTACGCTAACCATTGGTGGTGATGTAAATGTAAAAGAGGTTATTAAGATGGTTGATAAATATTTTGGCGGCATTCCAAGAGGACCTAAAGTAGAAAACATGCCAAAGATGGTTGCTCAGTTAGACCGTCACCGCTTTGTTTCTTTTGTTGATAATTATGCCCGTGTTCCTCTATTGATAAAATCGTATCCTACTGTGCCGCAGTACGATAATGACATTGCCGCATTGGATTGTCTGGCTCAGATTCTTGGACAAGGAAATAACTCAATTCTTTACCAGCAACTGGTTAAAAAACAGTTGGCATTACAAGCTTCTGCAAACAGTAGTAATTCTGAATTGTCGGGAGAGTTTATTTTTAATGTAGTTCCATTTCCCGGAAAACCATTATCGTTGATGTATGCTTATTTAAATAATGCATTGGATAGTTTTGAAGCCCGTGGTGTAACAGATGATGATATTACCAAATTCAAAGGAGGAATAGAAGCACAATACATTAACCGTTTACAAAGTGTATCGGGTAAAGTTTCCCAGTTGGCAGCATTTCAAACTTATACCAATAACCCAAACATGATTGGTAAACTATTGGAAATGTACCGGAAGGTAACGAAGGAAGATGTGATGCGGGTTTACAATCAATACATCAAGTATAAACATTGTGTAGTATTGAGTGTATTGCCAAAAGAGCAAGAGAAATCTATAGCTGGAAACAACAATTATACGGTAGATGAAAGCAAATACAGTGCACCAGATTATGGATACAACGGATTAAAATATACAAAGGCAAAAGACAGTTTCGATAGAAGCAAATTGCCCAGCAATGGCTCTAATCCGGTTGTAAAAGTTCCTGAATTTTGGAAAAAAGATTTATCAAATGGAATTAAAATAATTGGTACAGAGAATTCAGAATTACCAACGGTTACATTGTCTATTTCTATCCCCGGTGGTCATATCATGCAGGCAAATAATCTGTCTAAAGCCGGCTTGCCATCTATGTTTGCCAATATGATGAATGAGGATACCAAAAATTATACTTCAGAAGAAATCAGCAAAGAATTACAGAAACTAGGTAGCTCTATTCGGGTTTCCAGTGGAACAAGTGATATCAGTTTCCAAGTACAATGCTTAAAAAAAAACTTGGATGCAACATTGACATTACTGGAAGAAAGAATATTCAATCCAAAATTCAATGAAGATGATTTCAGCCGTATTCAGAAACAGAGTATGGAAGGATTTAAAAATATAAAAACGCAGCCTGCGGCAATTGCCAGTACGGTTTACAGTAAACTGAATTTTGGTGCAAACAATATTCTCGGAATCAGCACAAGCGGAACAGAAGAAACGATGAAGAATTTAAAACTGGCCGACATACAAGCTTACTTCAATAACAACATCAGCTCTCAGGGAGTAGAAGTAGTAGTAGTTGGCGATGTTGCCGAAAATGAAATTCTTCCAAAACTTGCTTTTCTTAACAAACTACCTAATAAGAAAGTAGACGTGCCGGTTGTTGAAGCAAAGTCGAATGTTGAAAAAACAAAGATCTACCTGGTCGATGTTCCAAAAGCAGCACAATCAGAATTCAGGGTTGGCTATGTTACTAATTTAAAATTTGATGCAACCGGTGATTATTTTAAATCGGGCTTAATGAACTATGCATTGGGTGGTGCATTCAACAGCCGCTTGAATTTAAACCTGCGTGAAGACAAGGGCTGGACCTATGGTGCAAGAAGTGGATTTTCTGGCGACAAGTTTACCGGTGAATTTGAATTCAGTTCAGGCATCAGGGCCGATGCTACTGACAGTGCTTTGATTGAAGTAATGAAGGAATTGAAGGGGTATGCTAAAGATGGTATTACCGATGCAGAATTGAGCTTTTTGAAAAATGCAATCGGACAACGCGATGCATTGCGGTATGAAACCGGTTTTCAGAAAGCAGGGTTTATTGGTCGTATACTTGAATACGATTTACCATCAAACTATATTGATGAACAAACTAAAATTGTAAAGAATATTACTAAAGAAGAAATAAGTGCCTTGGCTAAACGGTTATTGAACACCGATAAGATGAATATCTTACTGGTAGGCGATAAAGCCAAAATACTTCCGGGTCTTCAGAAACTTGGATATGAGATTATAGAATTGGATACAGACGGTAATCCAATCAAATCGAAAGGATTTTAATGAATAAAATCCTTCCACTAAAAAAGCGATCCGCCATGGCGGATCGCTTTTTTTATGTCTATTATTTTGAATAAATCATTTTTATACTTTTTCAGGTACTGGTTTCAGTTGGCCATTCCAAACTTTCTTCCCCTGCAATCTTCTTCCCAAATACATGATGCCGACAAAGATGAAAAAGAAAGGACCTGCAAAACCAAGCAAGGCTACATAACGGGTGCCATAGAATTTATCCATCGGCCTTCTTAATCTTTCAGAAATAATATACATGCTTGGTACCATGATCAGGGTAAGGAAGAATGCGAATATCAATCCAAAAATTATCGTCCAGCTCAACGGCCCCCAGAATACCACACTATCTCCACCAAAGAAAATATGCGGATTCAAATGTTGGAAAAAAGAAACGAAATCAATATTGAATCCAACTGCAAGTGGCAATAATCCAAGCATGGCAGCCAATGCAGTCAACAATACCGGAATGATACGAACCTTACCACCCATGATAGCTGCTTCCCTTGTTTTAAATCCACGGCCCCTCAATTCGTCGGTAAACTCTATAAGCAAGATCCCGTTTTTGATTACAATACCTGCAAGACCAATAATACCTACCAACAACATGATGGTTGCAATGGTCATTCCGGTAAATGCATAACCCAATAACACACCTATCACTGAAAAGAATATTTCTGTCAATACAATGAATGGCTTGCTCATCGAGTTGAACTGTAAAACCAGTATCAGGAAAATCAATCCCAGTGCAAGGAAGAATGCAGTGCCTAAAAATTTATTGGTCTCTGCTTCCTGTTCACTTTGACCGGTTTGTTTAATAGTAACATCGTCAGGAATCCTGTTCTTCGATTTGAAATCTGCAATCTTTAAGCCCAGTTGTTTATTTACTTCGCCGGTCATGGTTGGATCCAACACATTGGACTGTAATTGAATGGTACGTTTTACATTTTTACGGGCAATGGCACCGGAAGTATTGGTATAATCGATGGTTGCTACAGCACTCACCGGAATGGATTTCACCATCATGGTATTCATATCCATGAATGTGATATGCATATTCATAACATCGGTAATATTCTTACGTTGCAGGTCGGCATAACGCAACTGGATCTTATATTCATCCTCGCCTATTTTCAACTTACTTACTTCTTTACCAAACACAGCCGTTCGTATTTCCATTCCAATCTGTCCGGTACTCAGTCCTTCCATCATGGCTTTTTCACGGTCAATATTTACGGTTATTTCCGGGCTGTTCAGGTCCACATCCATGTGTAAATTTTCTATACCATAGACCTGGTTTGTATCTAAATAATTGGATAAACTACTGGCTACTTTTGAAATTTCTTCAAAACTGTCTCCGATAATTTCAATATTAACCGGCGGGTCGGTAGGAGGTCCTCCATCTTCCTGGGCCACTTCAATACTGGCACCGGGTATACCTACCATTTGTGCCCGAATTTCGTTCAGGTATGGCTTGGTATGTATACCATGCCTTTTTTCATATTCAACAAACGAAACCTGAATCCTTCCCAAATTGGATTGGATACTGCGATTATTACTCCGAGGATTATTGGCACTATTTGCCACATTGGTAATGATACTTTCTACGATACTGCCGGCTGTTCCCGGATTCTCTTTCTCCAGAACCTTATACACTTTCTTTTCTAACAGTGACGTAACACTGTCCGTGGTTTTCACATGGGTTCCAATGGGCATTTTTAAATAGACATAAATAAAATTAGGATCACCACTTGGAAAGAAGGTTTGATCGTTTCCTCTCAATATCAACAACCCAACCGATACCGGGAATAATACAAACAAACTTACCAGCATCCACACAGGTCTTGTACCCTTAAGTACCCAATGTAATAATATTTCGTACCGGCTCATCAGGCCAGGCAATACGGTGTTTTGAAAATAATGTATGATATCGCGGAATACAAAACGATTAAGAATAGTAAGTAAAACCATAAACCAGAGAAAGTTGGCAAAACCATGCCAGCCGGCCAAATGAAGCATTAAACCCAAACCGGTGGCTACCCAAAATAATGGTTTTTTAAATAATTCTTTTTTCGGTTCATCAAATTCCCTGCCCTCGGGTTTCATAAAGCTTACTGCAAATACCGGGTTGAAAATAAAGGCCACAATCAAAGATGCGGCCAATGTAAGTATCAGCATCGTTGGCAGGTAAATCATAAACTTCCCAATAATACCTTTCCAGAAAAGTAACGGAAAGAATGGAGCCAATGTAGTTGCAGTACCGGCCAGTACCGGAATAAAGATTTCCCCGGCGGCTTCTTTGGCACTTTGTATAATGGGCACTTTCCCATTCTTGTAAATACGATGTGTATTTTCAATAACCACAATCGCATCATCTACGATGATACCCAAACCAAACAATAGTGCAAATAATACGATAAAGTTTAAGGTGATTGGTGTACCTATTATAAAATCACCAACGGGTAAAAATAAAAATGCCACAAACACACTGAGTGGTACACTGAGTGCAACAAAGAATGCATTGGTAACACCCATAAAAAACATCAGCACTAATAAAACCAATACGAAACCGATGATGATGGTATTGATCAATTCGTTGAAAGAAGTGGCTGTCGCCTTGCTCTGATCGCCGGTGATAACCACTTTCAAATCTTTTGGCAACACTTCATCCTTTTGCATGGCAGCCGTGATGTCTTTGATCTTTCCGGCAGCACTGATTAAATTTTCTCCTGCCCGTTTTACGATATTGATGGTGATAACATTTTTCCCATCTAACCGAGCATAACTTTCTTTTTCTTTAACAGTATCTTTTATGCTTGCAATATCTTTTAAATAAACAGCGGCACCCCTGGCACTGCTTCGTACAATAATGTTTTGCAGATTCAATGCACTGGTAAATTGTCCTTTGACCTTGATAGTACGTTTCATATCGCCAACTTCTATCAATCCACCGGTGATATCATGGTTCTCCCGACTGATGGCATTTTCAATATCCGTAAAACTCAGTTTGGCCACCTGCATCTTATAAGGATCTACATTTACCTGTATCTCCCTTTCCGGTGCTCCCACAATTTCAGCACGTGTAATTTCAGTTAGTTGCTCAAAACGATCCTGCATTTTTTTGGCAAACTCTTTCAGTTTTATACCGTCATAATCACCACTTACATTGACAAACATGATGGGCATTTCACTGAATGCAAACTCCTGTGCGTTGGGTTGTGAAGTCAGGTCGTTTGGTAAGTCAGACTTAGCTTTATCAATCGCATCTTTCACTTTTGTTTTGGCTATATCTGGTTTTACGTCCGTATCAAATTCTACAATAATTAAACTGAAATCGGTTTGAGAAGTGCTGGTAATTTTTTTCACCTTGGCACCACTGATACCCTTCAATTGTTTTTCAATAGGCCGGGTAACCAGGTTCTCAATATCCTTTGGCGAATTACCAACATATACCGTGCTTATACTAATAGTGGGAACTACAATATCCGGAAACTGTTCCTTCGGCATGTTATTGAACTGTATCAACCCATACACCGAAATTAAAATAGCAATAATATAAATAGCCGTTCGGTTATCAATGGCCCAGCTTGTTGGTCCATATTCTTTAAACTTTCTGCCAATGCCTTCTTTTAAATTCATAAAAATATTTTTGTTGTCGTCAGTTAGTTATCTATTCAACTTTTGTGTCGCCTGCCCGGATGAATCCTATTCAGACGGGCACTCTTGTACGGTAAATTTTTATTCAATTTTTTTCGCCGCAAAGGCGCAAAGCCACTAAGGAACCGCAAAGGAACAAAGACAATTAATTAAATCTTTACGACTTTGTTTGAAAATTTATTTTATCTCTGTACTAATCATCTGCCCGTCATAAATATGCTGATATCCTTCGGTGATTAACTGGTCGCCTGCTTTTAAACCCGATTTTATTTCAACATTATTACCATACACTTCGCCAATAATGACTGGTTGTTTTTTAGCTACTGTTTTTCCATTGCTTGTTGTCGTTAGTAAATAAACATATTTACTGTTTTCATCCGATTGTACCATGTTGACCGGAATGACCACTGCATTATTCGCTGCATAATCCAGTATACGCATAATGGCAGTTTGGTTTGGTTTTAATGTAGGATCGGAAGGGATTTTTGCTTCTGCATTAAATCCCCTGGTTGTTGCATCAATAGATTGACTGATCATTGAAATACTTGAAGTGAACGTTTTATTTGCATCCGGAATATTTATTTCCACTATGGACCCTTTCCTGATTCTGGATAAATAATTTTCAGGAACATTGGTCACCACTTTCAAACTACTTGTGTTTACAATCTTTATCTGCGGACCCATGGCAGTCATCCCCTGAAATGTTTCTCCAACCCGTATTGCAACAATATCCGCCACACCATTTACATCGCTGTAAACATTGGTAGTCTTCATTTGTTCAACAGCCACATTGACCTGTTCGTTAGTCGATTTCAATTGATTTTCCATGGCTTCCACATTTGTTTTGGCAGTTATCAATTGCACTTCGGTTCCAATGTTTTGGTCCCACAGATTTTTTTGACGTTGATAAATATTTTTAGCAAAATTCAATTGCGTCTTAATTCCTTCCAACTGTTGTTTTGCTGCAGTTATTTGTTGCTGTATGATGGCATCATCCAACTTCAATAACAATTGCCCTTTTTTTACAAACTGCCCCTGTTGTATGTATATGGCTTTAACCTGTCCGGGCATTCCACGGGGCGATATGTAAGAAATATTTTCGGCATCCACTTTTCCCTGTAAGTCGATATAATGCTTAAAGTCCTGCGTTGTTACCAGTGAAATTCCTACCAATTTTATTTTGGTTGAATTCGTTGAATTACTGTCAAGCTTCGCAAGTTCAGCTTCCAGTTTTAGAATTTCTTCATCCGTTTTAGACCTATCTGTTTTTAGTTTTTCAATGGCTGCTTTTTTATCATTAATCAATGCAGATCCTTCTTTTTTACTACTGCCGCACGACGCCATGATTAGGATTGTAAAAAGGGCTATAGAAATTTGTGTTATTTTTTTCATCTGTATGTTGTTAGTCTTTTATATTATAATTTTCCGGCTGCTTTTAAATAATCTGTTTTGGCAATGATGGCATCATATAAAGCAGCATAATAATTGGTTTGAGCTGTTTTTAATTCTGTCTGTGCAATAATGATATCCTGATTGGGACCTATACCCTGTTCAAACTTTTTTGATGCAACATTTAAAACAGTTTCGGCCAGTTTCATATTATCTTTTTGTGCATGGATAGTCAGTAAAGCACTTCGCATTTTTATTCTCGACTGTTCCACTTCCATATCAATGGCCTGCTTCAGCATTTCCATTGTATTTCTGGTTTGCCTTAACTCAATCTCTGCTTTTTTTACTCTGGCGTCTTTGGCAAAACCATTGAAAATAGGCATGCTCAGTTTCACTCCAACAACCCCGGTTGGAAACCAACTTTCACTGAAATCGAAAAAATTGAATTTGTTTCGTTGTGCATTCTTACTGTAAGAACCAAATGCCGCCAAGGTTGGATAATAACTTAGCTTATATCTTTTTACATTATACTCCGAGAGTTTTTCCGCAATTTCCATTTGTTGAAATTCTTTACGGTCATTGTAATTATATACAGCATCAGCCAAATCATCCGCGATGTGCTCATCGGTGATGGAGTCTGTTAAAATCAAATGGTCTTTTTGCGGCATCCCCATCAGGAATTTCATTCCGGCAAACCCGCTTTCCAGCATGTTTTCCATTTTAATTTTTTCCGTTTTCAAATTGGTTAATGCAACAGAAACACGGTCCACATCCAGTTTTTCAGCAAAACCATTCTGATAAATAATTTTTACATCTCTCGATAGTTTTTCAAACCGCACAATGTTTGCATCTATCACATCAATCTGTTTTTTTCCAATTAACAACTGGTAATAGATTTTATGGATATTAGTCTTAATCTGTTCTTCGGTAACCTCTTTGCTTTTTTTGACAAATAGCATCACGGCATCACGGGCCTGCAATCCAACAAATACCTGTCCATCGAAAAGTATCCAAGACATATCTACACTGGCCGAAGCAGTTAACTTTGTACCAAACTGTGCCTGAACAAATCCAAAATCACTCGGAGAAATTATTGGGTTACCGCTACCATTTTTAACTCCTTCATTTTCCAGTACTCCATAAGTAGCCGCTTTAATAAAATTGGGGAAACTCTGCACCGGTATGTTTGGGAAATAATTGAAGCCTATACTGCTGCTTAATTGCGGATAAGCCATGGATGTCACTTCCCGGTTAACCTGCTCCTGTGCTTTGATTGCTTCTAGTTGATTCTTCACCTGAAAACTGTTTTTCATAGCAAACTCAACTGCCTGTTTTACAGAAAATTTATTTATTGTTTCTTCCTGTGCCATTAATGAAGCTGTACTTGTTAGCAAGCCTGTCATCATCCAGATTAATTTCCGGAATCGTCTTTGTTTCATCTTTATGATTTTTGTCTTTGTTGTATGTATTTCTGTATTAATTTTTGACCCTTGGCATTGGTAACGCCAAATAAAAAATGTTCGAGGATTTCTTTTTCTATTTTCACTAATTCGGTTCGGTTGGTAGGAAATACTTCGGCATTAAATGCAAGCATGGTACTTTCAATCCGGAAACGGGTAAGGATCTCCACATCAATTTCCGAACGATATATTTCTTCTCTGATCCCCCGTTCAAGGTTTTCCCTGATCATGGAGTACATAAAACCATATTTATACTCCTGTAATTTTCTAAATACAGCAGGATGATATTTTTCAAGGTCATACATCACTGAAGGGTTCATGTTGGCAAACAATTCGCTGATCATGTCAAAGGCCAAAAAAAGTTCGTGAACGGCGTTCTCCGATTTCTTTTTGTAACAGATGCACTCTTCTCTGTTATGATTCATAATCGTGCAGATTACATCATTGACCAGCTCTTCTTTATCGGTAAACCATTGATACAATGTTTTTTTCGACATCCCTATCTGCGAAGAGATATCGTCCATGGAAACAGAACGTATTCCGTACTTCCTGAACATTTCGTTGGCTTTTTCGGCAATTCTTTCTTTTTGTTCCATAATTAGAGGAGCAAAACTATAAAAACTTTAAACATAAACAAAGTTTCCTGCGTTTTATTATTGTCGCTAAGGGTTGCCAACCTTTGTAATGCTCCTACCAGGTTAGCATTAACTTATTAAAAGTTAGCAACCCTCCAATAAGAGGCTATTTAAATTGCATCTCTTTTATTTTTTACCTCACTTTTTTATTTAAACTACCTTTATTTAAATTTTTTCTATGACCTCGAAGACTAAAGCCATTGGAAGATTGACTTACAGAACATTGCTACGCTATTTTGTACAAGGTGTTTTAATTCTGGCACCGATAGCCGTAACCGGATATCTTTTATTCTGGCTTTTTGAAATGATTGATGGTATACTGAGACCTTACTTTAATATCGCAGGCATTGGGTTTATATTGATTATAGCTTTTGTCATCCTGATTGGTTGGGTGAGTTCAAATTTCCTGATGGGAAGCTTGATTAATTTTTTCGATCACCTGATGGAAAGAACACCCGGTATAAAATTTATTTATACATCTGTCAAAGATTTTTTTGAAGCTTTTGCTGGTGATAAAAAGAAATTCGACAAAGCTGTATTGGCCAATGTGTTTTCGGAAGACGTGTGGATAGTGGGATTTATGACCGATGAAGAAATGCAGAAGTTCGATCTCGGAAATGAGCATGTAGCGGTTTATGTACCTCAGTCTTATAATTTTGCCGGGCAATTATATATCTTACCCCGAACAAAGGTTCGAAAGATAGAAAAGTTGAATTCGGGAGAATCGATGAAATATGCTGTAACCGGTGGTGTGGTAGATTTGGGTACGTGATAATTAGGAGTAAACGGATCATTACTTTTTTAAAATACCTTCCAATTTGTCAGCAATAAAAAAACTGGTTGTTGTTTGTATTTTTTTAAGCATCACCTATCCATGCTTTTGCTGGGGATTTTATGCCCATCGTAAAATAAATTACTACGCCATTTTTATGCTCCCCCCCGAGATGATGGTTTTGTACAAACCCAATGCCGAGTTTTTATCCGAGCATTCCGTTGATCCTGACAAAAGAAGATATGCCATACCGGAAGAAGGACCCCGTCATTATATCGATATTGATCACTATGGAACGTATCCATTCGAAAATCTTCCCCGTAAATGGGATGACGCCATTGCAAAACACGGCGAACAAATTATTACTGAAAATGGAATAGTACCCTGGTGGATTCAAACCATGCTGCAACGGTTAACTTTTGCATTTAAAGAAAATAACCAGGCCCGAATACTGAAACTGTCTGCTGAAATAGGTCATTATATTGCCGACTCACATGTTCCGCTTCATGCATCCAGTAATCATAATGGTCAGAAAACAGATCAGAAAGGCATACATGGTTTTTGGGAAAGTCGTATTCCCGAACTACTTGCAGAAAAAGAGTGGGATTTTTTTATTGGCAAAGCCGAATACATTAAAAACCCCGGAGAATATATCTGGAAAAGAGTGATGGAAAGTGCTCTGGCTGCCGACTCTGTACTGAAATTTGAAAAAGATCTTACCCAATCATTTCCATCCGATCAGAAATATTCGTTTGAAAACCGAAATGGAGTTATCATCCGTCAATACTCCTCAGCATTCAGCAAAGCATATGATGCTAAATTGAATGGCATGGTGGAAAGAAGAATGCGCCAATCCATTAATACCATCGCATCATTCTGGTACACGGCTTGGGTAAATGCAGGGCAACCCAATCTTACCAAACTAACTAACCAACTATTTTCGGAAGATGAGCTGAAAGAATTTGAAACCTTAAACAGTGCCTGGAATAAAAATAATATCCTTGGCCGCGAACATGATTAATGGGCAATTTCAGTTTTGCCCAAAAGAAACTTTACATTTTCGTTACTTTGCAGATTCCTGAATCATGCAACTTTTAATTGATGTTAACTGCAAAATCAATGATCTATAATTTTAATGCCGGTCCATCCATACTTCCCAAAAATGTTTTTGACGAAGCAAGTCAGGCTATTATCAATTTCAATAATACCGGATTATCTATTTTGGAGCTTGGACATCGGACACCGGTTTTTGAAGCAGTAATGGATGAAGCAAGGTCATTGGTTAAAGAATTAATGAATCTGGATAGCGACCATGAAGTTTTGTTTCTACATGGCGGTGCTACCACACAGTTTATGCAGGTACCCATGAACCTGCTGAATGAAAATGAAACTGCTGCCTATACCGATACTGGTATATGGGCAAATAAGGCCATACAAGAAGCAAAACTTTTCGGAAATCTGGATGTTGTTTTAAGTTCTAAAAATGAAAACTATTCTCATCTACCTAAAATATTTTCTCTATCGCCAGCTAGTAAATATGTACATGTAACCAGCAACAATACC
>JAYWCV010000324.1:0-12548 GCA_043780275.1 Chitinophagaceae bacterium | reverse complement strand
CTCTGTGTTCGCTGTGGTTAAATACTTTTTCAAACCCAAATTAACGATACAGCTATTTTTCAAATCTTACTATAAAACATTTCTTCCAAGGAATAATTCAGCACTTAAAACTACTCAACTATCATTTGCAGGCTATCATACTAATTTCGACATGGACGAACTTTGGCAATGCCGATACCTGCACGGTTTCTCTTGCCGGAAAATCACCCTCGAAGTATTTACCATACACTTCATTAACCTCCGAAAACTGGTTCATATCGGTAATAAATATGCTGGTTTTAATGACATTATTAAAACTCATTCCTGCTTCTCTTAAAATGGCTTTCAGATTATGCATTACCTGGTGGGTTTCATCTTGTATATCCCTGTTTTTCAATTCGCCGGATTCGGGAATAATACAGATCTGACCAGAAATGTATAAGGTGTCAGAAACAAGAATTGCCTGATTATATGGCCCGATCGGTGCCGGGGCATTTTCTGTTTTAATGATAATTTTTTCCATGGTTAAAATTTAATCGTTTTAATTTAAGTAGAACGAATTTAGGTTTATGCATTTTCTTTGCAAAAAATAGAATATGAACATCATTGTATCTGCAACGGAACCCATGAAAGTTGAATTATGTTCTGCTGGAATTAAAGAAGATGTAATTATAGAATGGGTAAGCAGTTCTGAATTGTTTAGTGATTATCCTGATGCGGATGCATTTATAGATCTTTTGTTTGATGGCCATGTAGAAAGATTAATACCCTTACTGGCCAAACCGATTTTTGTAAACAGTGTATCAAAAACCTTGGAAGAATTACCCGAAGGTTTTATCCGGTTCAATGGCTGGCCGGGTTTTTTAAGTCGTTCAGTTTTGGAAGCATCTATTGCTCATGATGAAGGAAAGAAAAATGCAGAAGAGATCATTGCTTGTTTCAATAAAAAAATAATTTGGGCACCAGATACTGCAGGTTTCATTTCTGCCAGAGTGGTTGCCTGTATTATTAATGAGGCTTATTTAACATTGGATGAAGGAGTCAGTACTAAAGCAGATATTGATACCGCCATGAAGTTGGGCACAAATTATCCATATGGCCCCTTTGAATGGAGTACTATTATTGGCTATGCTAATATTGTTGGTTTACTTAAAGCTATGTATAAAATAAATAAAGGATATCTTATTGCCGATTCTTTAATAAAAGAAATGAATTAAAAAATGGCTTTAATACTCCATATAGATACCTCAATTGATGTTGCTTCTATTTGTCTTTCTCAAAATGAGGACATCATACTTACAGCTCAAAACGAAAACATGAAGGACCATGCTGCCTGGTTGCAGGCAGCCATAGCCGATATGATGGAAACAAGTGGTTTTTCAATAACTAAACTGGAAGCAGTTGCTGTAACAAATGGTCCAGGATCTTATACAGGTTTAAGAGTTGGTTTATCAACAGCCAAAGGAATTTGCTATGCATTGAAAATTCCACTAATTACAATGGGTACCCTGGAAGTGATGGCTTTTAAAGCAAAAGATTTTGAAACTGACTTGCTATGCCCAATGATTGATGCCCGAAGAATGGAAGTTTTTACGGCCATATATGATAAAAATTTATTGGAGATTGAGAAACCTCATGCCCGGATACTTGATAAAAATTCCTTTGAAAATATTCTTTCGTATAAAAGAGTACTTTTTTTTGGCAATGGAATGGAGAAATTTAAATCAATAACAAATTCAAATAATTTATTATTTGAAAACATTAGAATAGTCGCCTCAGATATGGTAATAATTGCTAATCAATGTTTTACAAAGTCTGAATTTGCAAATCTTGCATATGCCGAACCATTTTATATTAAGGATTTTTTTAACCCAAGTAGTGGTAATACTACAAAACTTTAACCTATGTATCGACATCTAAATCTGTTCACTACACATATCTTTGCCTTATCTATTAACAATTTAATATATTAAGGCATGAGTTATCTAAACCAATACTCCAACAATGAAACCCCCAATGTGGAATCAGTAGCAAACCCAATTATTAACGAAAAAACCCTACCCATGGATTTAGTTGGCTTGAAAAAAGCAGCTTTAATTTTGCGAGCATTTAACCACGCACTGCGTCAGCAAATATTAAAGTTGATTAACAACAATGAGCGAATGACTGTAACTGAAATTTATATTCAGCTCCGATTAGAGCAATCAGTCGCATCACAACATCTGGCCATTCTAAGAAAAGCAGGTTATGTAAACACTGACCGTGATGGAAAGTTTATTTACTATTCTGTAAACAATGCAAGATTAGTAGAAGTAAATTCTTTTATTAAAGACCTTGTGAGTTAATTTTTCTGAAAAACCCTTTTAAGCGGCATTCCTTCGAATGCCGCTTTTTTTATTTTTAAAGTAACTTTGCGATACAAAATTAAAAATATGTTCATAAAGCAATTATATACCAGCTGCCTCAGTGAAGCAGCTTATTATGTAGAAAGTAATGGGGAAGCTATCATCATAGATCCCTTGAGAGATATTGAGGAATATATAGAATTATCAAAGCAGCGTAATGCCCGTATCAAATACATTTTTGAAACGCATTTTCACGCCGATTTTGTGAGTGGCCACCTCGATCTTGCCAAAGCAACCGGTGCACCAATAATTTATGGCCCCAAAACGGAGACCAAACTTCCGGTTCAGATTGCAAAGAATCATGAAGTATATATGGTTGGAGATATATCCATCACGGTATTACATACACCTGGCCATACATTGGAATCGACTTGCTATTTATTAAAAGATAAATTGGGTAAAGACTACTGCATATTTACCGGCGATACCTTATTTGTTGGGGATGTAGGCCGGCCCGACCTGGCGCAGAAAGGAAACAATTTAACCATTCAAGAACTGGCGGGTATGCTTTATGAAAGTCTGCAAAAAAATATTATTCCTTTAGCAGATGATGTCATTGTTTATCCGGCACATGGACCCGGAAGCTCCTGTGGCAAGAATCTTGGACCGGAAACTTTTAGTACGATTGGCGCAGAAAAAAAATCCAATTATGCACTTCAGGCAAAAAACAAAGATGCATTTATAAAAGCGGTAACCGAAGGGATAACAGAACCTCCTGCCTATTTTCCGATTAATGTAAAAATTAATAAAGAAGGATATGACAGTATCGATTCTGTTTTAGAAAAAGGAATGAAGGCCTTATCTATTGAAGAGTTTAAAAACCTTAGAGACAATGAAAATGCAATTATTTTAGATACCAGAAACTCAACAGAATTTACATCCGGTTTTGTTCCGGAATCAATAAGCATCGGTTTGGATGGCCGGTTTGCAGAATGGGCAGGCAGTCTTATACCATTTAATCAACCAATCATTTTAGTAACAGAACCAAGTAAAGAAAAAGAATCAATTATTCGATTAGCCAGGGTGGGATTTGATAAAATGATCGGGTATTTAGATGGCGGATTTGAAGCCTGGAAATCCAATGCAGAAACGGTGGACCTGATCATTGACGTGGAAGTAGATGAATTGGCGATGGATATTCCTTTTGATAATAAGTTGGTGATACTGGATGTTAGAAGACCTTTAGAGTTTGCAGAAGGGCATATCAAACAAGCCGTAAATCTTCCGCTCAATGACTTAACGGACCCTGCAAACATGACCAATATTGAAGATGAACAAAACTTATATATCCAATGTGGAGGCGGGTATCGTAGTGTGATTGCTTCTTCTATTTTAAAAAGAAACGGCTACCATAATTTAAGAAATGTACTGGGAGGTTGGGCAAAAATTAAAGAGTTGAAAGGTAAATTCAAGATTGAAAAAGAAAAAGCTGTTCTCAATTAAAAAACAAAACCCCAATCAGGCTGATTGGGGTTTTAGTTATTTATAAATTCCATATTCTTCTTTCCATTCGTGTTTCCACCGACGGTGAGTCCAAAGCCAGTTCTCCGGATTTTTACGAATGGCGGATTCCAGGTATCTGGAAAATCTTTTTGTCAATTCACCCTGTTTTGTTTCTGCAGGATTTTCTTCTTCCAAATGAATATTTACATGATAATAACCGCGACGAGGTTTACTGATACTCGTAAAAACAACGAGGGCATTATTTCGTTTTGCTCCCCGTTCCGGGCCGGTTACAAAAGCAGTTGGACGGTCGAAAAAAATCACCCAGTTTGCATTGGTTGCCGTTGCAGGATTCTGATCTGCCGCAAGACCCAGTAAAAACTGTGTGTCCTTATACTTCTCAAACTCCTGTTGCATATTGGTTGCCTTCAATAATATAGTTCCATATTTAGATCGTTGTGCAATCATCAACCGTTCAAATATCTTATTTCCCAATGGCATGTATACTGCCAGAAATGAAAACCTGGTTTTTGTTGCAAAAACTGCATTACACCATTCCCAGTTGAAATGATGCCCCAGGTGCATTTGCACATTTCTTCCCGAATCGTATAATTTATTTACAACATCCCAATCACCGCTAACTCTTTTTTCCAGAAATTTTTCCGAAACGGATAACATCTTAATTGTTTCTACCAAAGTATCCGTCAGATTAAGATAGAATTTCCGGGCAATTGCTGTTTTTTCTTTTTCGGTTTTTTCCGGAAATGCCAAACTCAGATTATCCATGGCTACCTGTCGCCGGTATTTGAATACATGAAAAAAAAGGAAACATATAAAATCACTCAGTACATGCAAGATGCGCATTGGTAGAAGGGAAATAAGAAATAATAAACCGTAAACGATATAATACATCATGGAAATTCTGCTTTGCTAATGAAATTTTTTTGGCTAAAAACGAAGACCAAAGATAACGCTATACTAAAAACCTTTACAGCACTACATTTTGCACAATTTCATTTTTGTGCAAATAGTCGGTATTGTAATGTAAACCCCTGCTTTCTTTGCGGAAGCTGGCTCCTTTTACAATCAGGTATCCAACAGTGATCATATTTCGAAGCTCCAGTAATTGTGGCGAAACAGAGGTATTTCGGTACAGCTCTTCTGTTTCTTCCCAAAGCAGATCAAGCCTGCGCATGGCTCTTTGCAAACGCACATCATTGCGAACAATACCCACATAATCACTCATCAGTAACTGTAGTTCCTTTAGGCTTTGTGTAATCAAAATCATTTCCTTGGGTTCTGATGTGCCTTGGGCATTCCACTCAGGAATTGAATTACTTAAATGATCAAATACAGCATCGGCAGCCGCATTTTTATTTTTTAATTTTACTGATGCATCCAAAAAACAGCGATGTGCAAATACAATCGCTTCAAGCAAAGAATTACTTGCTAAACGGTTGGCGCCATGCAATCCGGTACTGGCCACTTCACCACAGGTATATAAATGAAGTATGGAACTTTGTCCCCACTCATTGGTTTTTATACCCCCGCAACTATAATGTGCAGCCGGTGCAACCGGTATCATCTGGTTAAAAATATTGATGCCAATAGATTTACATTTTTCATAAATATTGGGGAAATGTTCCATGAATTTTTCCTGATCCATATGCCTGCAATCGAGCCATAGATGCTCAGCTCCGGCAATTTTCATTTCGTTATCAATAGCCCTTGCAACAATATCTCTTGCTGCCAGGTCTTTTCGCTCATCATATTTTTCCATGAATGCTTCACCCTTGTGGTTCCGTAAAATTCCTCCATCACCCCTAACCGCTTCAGTGATTAAAAATGATTGCCCTTTAATGCGGGGTTCAAATAAAGCAGTAGGATGAAACTGTACAAATTCCATATTTTCTATGCGTCCTTTTGCACGGTATATCATGGCCACTCCATCACCTGTAGCAATGGATGGGTTGGTACTTGTTCTGTAAATTTGTCCAATACCACCAGTAGCCATCATCGTTATTTTGGAAATAATCTTTTCAATTTTATTTGTTTTCAGATTCAACAAATAAACACCGAAACAAGCTACATCGGGAGTGGATTTTGTAACCAGGTAACCCAAATGGTGCTGGGTAATTATGTCGATGATAAAACAGTGATCAATGATCTGAATATTTGAAAATTTATTTACAGAATCTAACAATGCTCTTTCGATTTCTTTACCGGTAATATCTTTAAAATGAAGAATCCTGTTTTCGGAATGACCTCCTTCTTTTCCCAATTTATAATCTCCATCCTGCTCTGTATCGAAATGGGTTCCCCAATCAATCAGTTCCCGAAGTCTTTCCGGTCCTTCTTTTACAACTATTTCAACAATAGATGGGTTGCAAAGTCCATCTCCTGAAATCAAGGTATCCTCTATATGTTTTTCAAAACTATCATTGCTAAAATCATTTACTACCGCCACACCACCTTGTGCATATTTTGTATTGGTTTCATCTGCCGTAGTTTTAGTGATGATGATTACTTTTTTATCCGGAAATTCTTTTGCACATTTCATGGCAAATGTCAGTCCGGCTATACCTGATCCGATAACAAGAAAATCGATTTTTTCCATGTTCATAATTATTTAGTATTGGAAGAAGCGAAATAGGAAATGGCTCCTTTCACAATAAAATATTGCGCTAATCCATAGGTTAGGATGATAGACAATCCGGCCATTGGAAATGAACTGTAAAATTTATTGATGGCCAACAAGGCATCAGAACTTATAAATAACAAGGCTCCTAAAGCAAATAATTTTCCTGCAGATCGATTATTTATTTTCAACATATGCAATGCCAGCAACAACATAAAACTAATAACAACTCCATAAACTCTAACCGGCAATTTAAGTACCCCTAAATAAGGTTCCAGTATATACATCAGAACAAAATAAAAAATCACAACAGGAATCATTAAAAAAACACTGCCGGCGATGGATTGCGATATACGTATACGATGGAAATAGTACACATAAAATAAATGAGCAATCAGAAAAGAAATTAATCCAACAATAAAAAACAAGGGATTTTTTGATTCAAACATCAATAACACATCACCCGCCCAGGAAAACAGCAGGGCAAAGATTATCAGCGGTTTTAAACTATTAGAAATTGTATTGGTAGCTGATAAAAAATAACCGATCAAGGAAAGTATAATTAGTGGTTTGAAAATGAATTTCAACCATTCAAGATTAAATTGAACTGCAACCAAATCAACAATAAGTACAAATGCAAACAGAATTAACCAGTATTCTTTTTTCATGAAATGATATTTATAAAGCCAATCTAATAAACAATTATGGTTCAACCCACGCCTCATTATCTTTCAATATCTGAATCAGTTCTTCAACGGCTACATCGCTGTTCACATTTTTCTTAACCACTTCTTTTCCCTTATACAAAGTAATTTTTCCCGCACCGCTTCCTACATAACCAAAATCGGCATCGGCCATTTCACCCGGTCCATTTACTATACAACCCATGATCGCAATTTTCAATCCTTTTAAATGATTGGTTACCGATCTTATTTTATTAGTCGTTTCCTGCAGGTCGAACAATGTTCTTCCACAGGATGGACATGAAATATATTCTGTTTTTGAAATTCGGGTTCTGGTTGCTTGTAAAATATTGAAAGCAGTATTATTAATAAACTGCTCTACTGTTTTATTTTTTACATAATTTCTACCCGCCGCATTCAGGATGCTGTCTGATTGATTTGAATAACTTTTAGCAGTCATACCAAAACAAATTCCATCTCCGAACCCATCGAGTAATAATGATCCTGCTTCCGTAGCAAAATGAACGAGATGCTCGTCGGTAGTTGTCCAACTGCTATCGACAATCGTAATAACAGGGTTTTTAATTTTCCTGGTTCCCAATTCAATATACATTCGTCGAACAGCAGCCATAGAATCTGCATTCATACTACTGAAACACAATACAACCGTAGGGTCATTGGCTAATTTATCCAGGTACAAAAAATCATTGACAGGATTATTATCACTGAAGCAATCAAGCATTACAAAATTCATTCGCTGACTTTTTTCAATAGCCTGTACATAGCCACTATCCTGGAATATCGGGAAATAAGTATTCAAACGATCTTCCCCACCATCTGCAGGTTTGCTTACCGCCTCACTCCATGAATCCGGATAGACAATTACTTTTAATGTTCCCGGAAGATTAAAATCAAGTACCTGATTTCCGGTAAAAATAAAATCAGCCGCCGCATCACCGATAGACCATTTATCTGTCATTCCATCATATATATAACCAACACTCTCCAAGTGAGATGTGTTGATTTTTTCTATTTTACTTAAATCTGCGATGACAACCGGCACATGTTTATCGCCGATAATATCAATGACGAAACTTTCTCTCCGTTCATGATCAAAAGGAGAATAAGACAATTGGATTATACTAGGAATTTGAGCCGTTTTAATGATCTCATTTTTTGAAGTATATCTTTTTACTAGGTCTCGGCAAACCGGAATTTCAAATTCGGGGTCTTCGGTCAAAGACACCCGGATTGTGTCGCCAATACCATCTTCCAATAATGCCCCTATACCTACGGCACTTTTTATTCTGCCATCCTCTCCGTCACCTGCTTCGGTTACACCCAGATGTAAGGGATAACATTCATGGAACTCTTCCCACATGGTTTTTGTAAGCAAGCGGTAAGCTTGCACCATCACCAATGGATTACTCGACTTCATACTAAGTAAAATATTGTGATAGGATTCATCCCTGGCAATTCGTAAAAACTCCATGGCACTTTCCACCATACCGATGGCCGTATCGCCATACCGGCTCATGATGCGATCGCTTAATGAACCATGGTTGGTGCCTATACGCATGGCCGTACCATGCTCTTTACAAATATTTACTAGCGGTAAAAACCGGTTTCTGATCCGGTCAATTTCTTCTGTGTATGCCGAATCGGAATATTCTTTTAATTCAAATTTCTTTTTGTCGACATAATTACCCGGATTGATCCGCACTTTTTCAACGATTCGTGCTGCTATTTCTGCAGCATTCGGTGTAAAATGAATATCTGCTACTAAAGGAGTATCAAATCCTCTTTTGAGCAATTCCTTTTTTATGTTGAATAAATTCTCTGCCTCATTTTTAGATGGTGCCGTAATTCGTATCAGCTCAGCTCCCGCTTCAATACAGCGGATAGATTGCTCTACTGTTGCTATAGTATCCATCGTGTCGGTAGTGGTCATAGTTTGCACACGGATGGGGTGGAAATTGCCGAGCAATAAATTCCCAATACTGACTTCCTTCGTAGCCATCCTTTTATACCCTGTAAGAGATTCGCAATAAAATTTCATGTCTACATGTATGTTTTCCAACTATAGTTTTCCTTCAAAAAATCCTTTTTTCTTTAAAATGGTTTTTAGTATTTCTACTCCTTTACTGCTTGCTGTAACAGAAAGATCATTCGATTCAACATTCAATACAAAAAAATACGGATGCCTGTTTTCTTCCACCCATCCTATAACCCACAATATATTTTTTCCATTTTCAGATTGTGCCGTTCCGGTTTTATAACTCAGTTTATAATTGGCATTATCTTCAAAAAGCATGGCTCGTTTTACCATTTCCTGGTTCAGTTTAAAAAATGGCAATTCATTAAAATATAATTTCTTTAGCAATCCCAATTGTTCATCCGGTTTTATTTTTAATGAATTATCCAGCCAGAATGAATCTACCGGACCGCTAATTTTTTTGCTGCCATAAGACAATGTATCCAACCATGATTGCATAGTTTCTTTCCCGATGCGACGGGCAACTTCTTGGTAATATGGAACGGAGGAAACCCTGAATGCTTCGTACATGGTAAGGTCCTTATTCCATGCCGGAACAGGTCTTTCAACTCCATCCCATTTTATTTGCATACTATCATTGGTAATTTCTCCTGTTTGCAAACCTATCAATGAGTTTATAATCTTGAACGTAGAAGCAGGCGAATAACTACTGTCTCTAAAACGGGGTAAATTAAAAACCGAAAACTTTCCGTTCATATTATTCAGCATGGCAAAGCAACCTTCTACATTGTTTGCTTTAAATATGGCTTCGGGGGAATTATCTGTTTCTACATTATTGGGAGAACAGGAAACAATTGAAAAGGCCAAAAACAAGCAGACATAACACTTCTTCATTTTAAAATGGATTTCAACAAAGGTAAGGTTGCAAAAGGCAATTGAATGAAGGGGTTTTCATTTAAATGAAAAAAGCATTACCTGTTACGATAATGCTTTTTACTAAATTTCAAATCAGAGATCTTTACAGATAAATACCATTTTTCATTTTGTAATGTTTGGTACCCTGACAATCTTTTTTAGAAGCTGAACAAGATGTTATCATCACAGAGAACATCGCCACAGCACAAAGGCTTAATAATAATTTCTTCATAACTACAATAATTTCAAGGTTAAATAATGTAGAAATTCAGAGGTGATTGGTACGTTAGCCGTTCAAAAAGGTTTGGATTTTTAGTAAGTCATAAATATACTACCGGATAACTGCATTTCATAATGAATGAAATTATTTTTATTATTTACTATATATACTATTGATAAATAACAGTATACACATAATTTTATTTAAAAAATACCATTTAAAAAACAGGATAAAGAATCTTAAAAGATTTTATTTATTTGATAACCCCTAACTCTTTTCCAATTTTTGTAAACGCATCAATGGCTTTGTCCAGGTGTTTTTGCTCGTGAGCCGCACTTATCTGAACCCGGATTCTGGCTTGCCCTTTGGCCACTACCGGGAAAAAGAAACCAATCACATAAATGCCTTCTTCCAGTAATTTTGCAGCAAAATTTTGTGCCAATACTGCATCGTATAACATGATAGGAACTATCGGATGTTCTCCCGGTTTGATATCGAAACCCGCTTCCTTCATTTTCTGGCGAAAATATTTTGTATTAAACTCCAGCTTATCTCTTAAATCGGTTGTTTCCGAAAGCATATCCAACACGGCAATAGAAGCACCAACAATACTTGGTGCAAGGGTATTGCTAAAAAGATAAGGCCTGGATCTTTGTCGAAGTATTTCAATAATTTCTTTTCTTCCACTGGTAAATCCTCCGCTTGCTCCTCCTAATGCTTTTCCCAATGTTCCTGTAATGATATCGATTTGGCCCATTACTCCACGATACTCATGAGTACCTCTTCCGGTTTTACCCAAAAAACCGCTGCTGTGGCATTCGTCTATTATTACAATGGCATCATATTTTTTGGCCAGATCACAAATTTTATCCAGTTGTGCAATGGTGCCATCCATACTGAATGAACCATCGGTTACAACAATCCGGTTTCTGCAATCGGATGATTCTTTTAATTTAGCTTCCAGGTCTTCCATATTATTATGCTCATACCGAAAGCGTTTGGCTTTACACAACCTTACCCCATCGATAATGGAAGCATGATTCAATGCATCGGAGATAATTGCATCTTCTTCGTTAAAAAGTGGCTCGAAAACCCCGCCGTTTGCGTCAAAAGCAGCAGCGTATAATATGGTATCTTCCGTGCCCAGGAAAGTGGAGATTTTTTGTTCGAGCTCTTTATGAATATCCTGTGTGCCGCATATGAAACGTACACTGCTCATACCATATCCATGGTCTTCAATTGCTTTTATTGCCGCATCAATAACTTTGGGATGTGAGGACAACCCGAGATAATTATTGGCACAAAAGTTTAAAACGGTTTTACCCGCCACATTGATTTCCGCACCCTGATGCCCGGTAATTATTCTTTCGTTTTTATATAAACCCGAACTCTGAATTTCTTCAACTTCCTTACCGATTCTTTGTACAAATTTTTCGTTCATATTCTTTAAAATATATTGGGCAAATATAAAGCTCTCTGTATTCTTTCGGAAAATTGATCATTAAACGTTTATAAGAATTTTTTTACCGGTAAATGGCAGGATACTAATGTGAACGGAGGCCTTTCCACTCCATAAATTATTTTTATTTTGCTATACCTCATTTTTTTTCTTCAATTATTTTTATTTCTTCTTCCTTCAGTTCCTATAGTTTATAAACCAATTTGTGTATTTGGTTTATAAGTAACTAATTTAGGTTTATAACAACTGTTTTTCTGAGTTTCAATCATCTTTTACAAAACTCCATCCATATTTTTCCATAAAGCCATTTATTTCATCCGAAAATGTTTTTTTTGAATGATGTGTTTCCTGGTTGTGAATATACTTTCTAACAGATTCAAGATGACTTTCGCTTACACCTACCACCCAATAATCATCTTGCCAGAAAAATTTCTCTCCAGTCAATTTGTTCTGATTAATCCAAAATGATGATTCGCCTTTTATTAATTGCGCTACTTTACTTATGCTTTGTTCTTTACCAAGTGAGATTAAGCAGTGTGCATGATCCTGATAACCATTTACACAGTCAAGCCAAATTTTTTTTTCTGTTGCATTTTTTTTGATGTGTTGAAAAACTGTTTTTCTTAATTCTGATGAATTTAAAAAGGGTTCTCTGTTTTTTGTAGAGAATATCATGTGCATATAAACTCTTACCCAACTCATAAATTATTTTTTAAATATCTAATCTATAACAGTTTGGCTGTAACTTCATAATAACTCATCAATTATTCTTAGAAATCTTTATTTTATGTGGCTAAAGCCAGTTGATTA
>JAYWCV010000323.1:0-3395 GCA_043780275.1 Chitinophagaceae bacterium | reverse complement strand
AATAAAGCAAACAACATGAATATTAATAAACTTCTTTTCATAATTTTTTATTTATCTTAATTTAATTCAACTTCTTTTTTTGAGACGATAAACGTAATACATAACCAGGCAGCGGGAACAACCAAAGCCGCCATGACAAAGAAAGACGTGTAACTGGTCTTGGTTAATACCGGCACCAACCAGGTAACAATTAATGTACCTGCAACAGCGGATGTTCCACTCATTCCTGCAACTGTACCCACATTCTTTCCGTGGAAATAATCGGATGGCAATGTTTGCAGATTATTAATCAGAAACTGGAAACCAAATAATGTTGCACTGATCAACGCAATAGCAACTCCCGGTTGATTTTTTAGCTGGTCTAAGTAAATAGCTATGACCATCAATGAAATCAGCATAATAACACTGCCCACCGTGATGGCATTTTTTCTTGCTTTATTTGCTGCAATTCCTTTTTTAATTTGAAAAGATGAAAAGAATCCACCGGATATACCACCAATAGCTGCAAATAAAAATGGCACCCAGGCAAATGCACCTACTTGCTTAATATCAAATCCAAAATTTTCTTTTAAGAAAAATGGCAGCCAGGTAACAAACATCCACCATACCGGATCAATAAAGAACCTGGAGGAAATAATACCCCATGTATTTTTAAATTGCAATAATTGCTTCCATGTATACACCGTTGCAGCAACCGGAGCAGTAGCTTTATTTGTAGCTGACTGTGCTATGTAATCCTGTTCTTCTTTGGTAATCCATGGATGCTTATCCGGTGTATTTTTATTTATAATTAACCATGGAATAATCCAGACTATTCCCAGTAATCCAATGCCAATAAATGTCATCTTCCATCCAAAAGCCAAATATATAAATGCGATAAAAGGGGCCGACACAACTGAACCCAACGAAGCACCTGCACCAAAAATTCCCTGAGCAATGGCTCTTTCTTTTGCTGGAAACCATTCCGCATTACTCTTGGCAGCACCCGGCCAGTTTCCTGCTTCGCTCAAGCCCAGGAAAAACCGAAAAATATTAAACGATGTCAATGTTCTTGCTACTGCATGTAAAGCAATGGAAATACTCCAGCCAACTATCGATACTACAAAACCAAGCCTGGTTCCAATAGCATCCATCATCTTGCCCGTAAGTGTTTGTCCCAAAGCATAAGCAATCATAAAGAAAGTCGTAATTAATTTCAAAGCATCCTTGCTTTCTGCTTCACTAATTCCGAAATCTTTATGGATATAAGGCCATAATATATTTATAGCAGTTCGATCAATGTAATTGATAATTGTAGCCAATCCAATTAAACTGATGATCCACCATCTTAAGCCTTTTATCTTCATTTTTTTATTTTAAAACAATTCAATGATCAATAAAATGTTGATTATTTACGGTTATCTACAAAGTCCTCTCTCATTGGACTGAATACATCAATCAATACGCCTTCTTCATGGCATACGGCACCATGTATAACATTGGGAGGAATGTAAAAAACATCTCCGGCAGTTAGCAATTTTTTCTTACTGCCAATCTCCACTTCAAAAACCCCCTTTTCTACATGCGTAATTTGTGAATGATAATGATGATGCAAATTTCCGACACCTCCTTTTTCAAATTCTACACGTACAACCATCAGACTGTCATCCCAGGCCATAATTTTTCTTCTCACTCCATTTCCCATTAACTCCCAGGGAATATCCCCGTCTTTTATAAAAACATTTGTTGATTCTGTAGCAGCCATTGTCGGTGTATTTAATGTTATTAATTTATTTTTTGTTGATCATACAAAACGGAAAAAGGACCGGTCCAACTTTGACCAAGCACTGTATGTATTTTTTGGGAATCGAAATTTTTATTACACTGATAAATCATCAGTTTTTTCTTATCAATTAAAATCTCTGCCACAGAATAATTCTCATCATTTTGTATGAGTTTTATCTGATGAACTGTTGGATATGCATTGGAAGAAAACTCATATACCGGATCAAACTTGCCATGTATTTCAATGACACTGATAAATGACTGGTCCTTTCCTTGCTTTCTTACAATAAATGCAGGTTCGTGTCGCAGATTAAAATCCGGGTCATTGGCTCCTGTTCTTGTAAAAAACAGTTGAGCCGTATCTTGAATTAAGGTTGAAATAGTATAATAGGTATTCTTATTTAAAAAGGTAAGTTGAACCGTTTCATTTGCTGTTCTTGCTTCTGCTTCTTTCCATAAAAACTGATACCCATTTTTCTTACCCAAGGGCTCTTGTTTTGCTGAATTAGCCTTGTATTTAACAGAGGTCTTAATCAAACTACCATTGTATTGAAATGGCAGATCGTATTGATGTACTGTATCTGATTGTACATTAAAAATATCTACCACCATTTTTTTATTCCCGGGTAGTTGCAACAGGTACAATGTTCGTTGCATCTGTGTGTTTTTATATGCATTATCTTCTTTTGCAGCTACAACCTGTACCGCTGAATTGGAATAACTACTGAATAATTTATCTGAATGAAACTTTTCGGCAATATTTTCTTTACCCGAAAAATGACTGCTTTCGTCCATCACCAAGGTATTATGTGCAATGGTTTGTGCCGCATAGGTTTTATTCTCCGGCAAATAACGTCCCCCATATTTTTGTTCGACCCCAATAAAACGTACAGAACCATAATTTGTAATAATCTCATTCCCCTTATCATACAACATGATGCCTAACTTGTCATAATGCCCATGCGAAAGACCATGAGAGGTGTATTTGAAAAGCAGGCTTGTAAGATCTGCTCCTTTCCCATTTCTGAAAACAGATATCCCGCCTTTGTCACCCTTTATTCCATCGGTACTTTCAAAAGATTTGTAATCAAAATATGCCGGGATATTTTTATCTACCTGCAAAGCTGCCGCAATGGAAGACCCTCCACTACTAAGCATTACACGGTTTTGTTTTTTTGCAACGATTAATAAATTTTTATCCGCACCATACACTTTCCAAAAAATATTTATGGCGGTTACCAATTCATTGGACGTAAAATCCTTTTCTTTCAATGCATCATTAAAAGGAAAAAATGCCCCATCAATATTAGTTTGTTGCAAACAGGTTAATAAGGCCTTCTGTAAAATCCGGTCCCGGTGTTCAAATATTTTTAACGAAGGATTGCTGTTGTTTAATGCATTGGCAAATACAGCATAAGGGAGAATTGCATAACGGGTATAATATGGACCTTCTGTATAATATCCATCCGGAGAAAACAAATTATCCATCAATGCGATGAAACCGCTTTTCCCATTTTTTTCGGTTCCTTTCATGGCCATGTCAATATAATTCTGATTGTTGCTAGCAATGCCAATAATTCCAACGCCGGCAGTTGCCCATACGGCATGGTTATGAATTAAATTAAACCAGT
>JAYWCV010000322.1:0-8524 GCA_043780275.1 Chitinophagaceae bacterium | reverse complement strand
TGCAATGATATTGTCAAGGGCTTCGAAATTTCGGGCTGCTTTTCCCCGGCCTCCATACACAATTAAATCGTCAGGTCTTTCAGCTACTTCCGGATCAAGGTTGTTTAAAAGCATACGTAGAGCCGCTTCCTGTATCCAACCTTTGCAGCTTATTGTGCTACCTGTTGGTGTTTTATATTTTATCGGGTCGTATTTTGGTTTTGTGATTATACTCATATAGAAAAGTTTTTATCTCTCGCAAAGAAGCAAAGTAAACGCAAAGGAGCAAGCATTACTTTGCGACTTTTGTATTAAACTTTATAGCTTTGCATGAAAACTATATTTTAAAATTTTCGAACTCGCTATTCAATTCAACTCCTTTTCCTTTTGCAAATTCATTCAGTTTTTCAACAAACGAAAAATCTTTAACAATACCGGCAACTTTATTGATATCATTGGCAAAAATCCGGTCTTCTTCAGCGAAGCTTACATATTGCCGAACATACTCATGCGCAAACTCCAGCAATGCTGAACTTTTTAATGGGCGACGAAATTCAATTGCCTGGCTTGCACTCAATAATTCTATGGCCAAAATAAATTCCAGGTTAGTAAGAATATTGTTCAATTTTCTTCCGCTGATACTGCCCATACTTACATGATCTTCCTGTCCGAGAGAAGTTGGAATACTATCGGCACTTGCCGGGAAACACAAAGTTTTATTTTCTGTAACCAATGCAGCAGTGGTGTATTGCGGAATCATAAACCCGGAATTCAATCCCACATCGCTCATCAATAACATGGGTAAGCCCCATTTACCTTCCAGCAATAAATAACTTCTACGGTCGGAAATATTTCCCAGTTCGGCGGCAGCAAAACAGGCATAATCTAATGGTAAAGCCAATGGCTGTCCGTGAAAATTACCTCCACTGATTGTATCATCTGCCGAAAAAATAATGGGATTGTCTGTAACCGAATTCAATTCTATTTCGGTTAATTCTTTTAAATGCAACCAGGCATTCCGGCTGGCACCATGCACCTGCGGCATACAACGTAATGAATAAGGATCCTGTACCCTGCCGCAATCGATATGACTTTCCATGATGGCAGAATCCTTCAATAAAATTCTCAATCGTTGTGCAACCAATTTATTTCCATTGAAAGGACGCAGATTGTGCAATCTTTCATCAAACGGAGATTTGGTTCCTGTTAATGCTTCCAAGCTCATTGCGCCTATTATATCTGCTGCATCCAAACAGTTCAACATTCGTTGAACCGCTTTTACAGCAAAAGCCAAAATGAATTGAGTTCCATTAATCAAAGCCAAGCCTTCTTTGGGTCCCAGTTCGATGGGTTCTATTCCAAAACTTTGTAATACTTCTGTTGATTGTTTTCTTTCTCCTTTATAAAAAACTTCACCCAATCCGATGAGTGGTAAAAATAAATGTGCCAGAGGAGCCAGATCACCGGAAGCACCTACACTACCTTTTTCAGGAACTACAGCAATTATATCATTTTCAATATGCCAGATAATTCTGTTTAAAGTAGATAACTGTATGCCACTATATCCCTGAGCCAATGAATGTACTTTTGTAATCAGCATTATTTTAGCCACTTCTACAGGAATCGGATCACCGACGCCTACACTATGGCTTTGCAGAATTTTATGTTGTAATGTAATCGTATCACCTTCAGATATCTTGCTGTTGGATAAAATGCCAAAACCTGTATTGATACCATAAACCGTCCTTCCTTTTGAAACAATTTCTTTTACCTGTGCTTCGCTTGATCGTATTTTTTCAATTACCTCATTGTTTAGTATTCCTTTAAGCGTTCCAGCAGCGAGACTGATTGTTTTTTTAACTGTAAGCCTGTCTTTTCCGTAATTAAAAATTCCTGCCATATATTTATTTCTTTGCGACAAAAATACTTCTTCGAGTTTTAATTTTGCTTCAATGCATCAATTCTTTACATTTGCACCCCATTTAGTCAGATAGCATCATCAAATTTTGCTTTCTGATTTGGTCCGGTAGCTCAGCTGGATAGAGCGTCAACCTTCTAAGTTGAGGGCCATTGGTTCGAATCCAATCCGGATCACAAAGCGATTCGCCACAGGCGGATCGCTTTTTTTATTTCATTTTTTAAAAATGTGCTTTTCTTTTTATTTCAAACAATAAAATGATTTATTTTGAATGTATGGATATTAAAATGGAAGAAAGCTGGAAGAAGCTGATGTTGCCGGAATTTAAAAAACCTTATTTCAAACAACTGGTCAATCATATCAAAACAGAGAAAGAACAAGGAAAAATAATCTATCCGGCGGGCAATCATATTTTTAACGCTTTTGAAAAAACGCCATGTAAACAGGTAAAAGTGGTTATACTTGGACAAGATCCTTATCATGGAGCCGGACAGGCACACGGCTTAAGTTTTTCAGTTGCAGATGGTATTCAAAAACCGCCATCTTTATTGAATATTTTAAAAGAATTACAAACAGATCTTGGAATTCCAATTCCAGAAAATGGAAACCTGGAAAAATGGGCTTTGCAGGGAGTTTTGTTATTAAATGCTTCTTTAACAGTCCGTGCATCAGAGCCGATGAGCCATGCAAAAATAGGCTGGGCCGATTTTACCGACGAGGTTATCAAAAAAATATCCGAACTGAATAAAAATGTTGTCTTCATCCTTTGGGGTAAATTTGCACAGGAAAAAAGAATTTTAATTGATGCAAAAAAACATTTGATTTTGCGTTCAGTACATCCCTCTCCTCTTTCGGCTCATAACGGTTTTTTTGGCAGCAGGCCTTTTTCCCTCACCAATGAATACCTGATGAAGAACGGTATCGATCCGATCGACTGGAGTTTTTGATAATTCAAAAAACAAAAAAACGAATGACAATCCCCAAAAATCTTTGCTTAGAAACTGAACTGGTTTTATTAAGACCACTAAAAATAGATGACATTCATTTATTGGAAAAATTAGTGCATGAAAAATCGCTCTGGGATTATTTTACCTTGGAACTGGATAAACCCGGTGAATTGAAAAAATGGATTCAGATAGCATTAGAAAACCAGTTAGACAATATCCGTATTCCGTTCTGTATCATCGAAAAATCAAGTGGAAAAATTACCGGTTCTACCAGTTATGGGAGTATTTCTTTTTTTGATAAGCGGATTGAAATTGGATGGTCGTGGTTGGGAAAAGAGTTTCAGGGAACCGGCATTAATTTTCATACAAAATTTCTATTATTGTCTTTTGCTTTTGATGTATTGGATTTTGAACGGGTGGAAATTAAAACAGATCATTTAAATGAACGGGCAAAACAGGCATTAAGAAAAATTGGTGCCAAAGAAGAAGGTATTTTGCGAAGCCATATGCAAATGCCCAACAATAGAAGAAGAGATTCGGTTTATTTCAGCATTTTGAAAAAGGAGTGGCCTGAAATAAAAAAGGGCATCTTTGCCGGCATTAAACAATTCAATTATTTTGAAGATGAACATGCTTAAAAATATTCTTGGAAGATTATTTGCTTTTTGGACCATCCTGGTTTTTATCATCCTTTTGGTCATTTTTTATATTCCTTTATGGCTTACCAAATTTTTTCCGGAGCCTAAAAACGAAGAATCTTTTTATGCTGTAGTACGGGTTTGGCTTGGTTTATTTTTCATCTTTTCGGGTGTACGAAGGTTGATAAAAGGAAAAGAGAATTTTAAGCAAGGTGAAAATTATGTGGTTGTATGTAATCATAATTCTTATATGGATCCGCCTCTATCCTCTTCGGTTATTCCGGGTATTTTTAAAACAATTTCAAAAGCAGAGATGGCTAACATACCTGTCTTTGGCATGGTATATAAAAGAGGCAGTGTGTTGGTGGACCGCAAAAATGAAAAAAGCCGAAAGGATAGTTATATAAAAATGAAAATGGTACTTAATAAAGGCATGCATATGTGTATATACCCAGAAGGAACAAGGAACAGGTCATCAGAACCTCTTCAACGTTTTCAGGATGGAGCTTTTAAATTGGCTATGGATAGTGGAAAAGCAATATTACCTGCCGTTATATTTCATACAAAAACTGTTTTACCAGCTGAGAAGAAATTTTACTTCTGGCCTCATCGGGTTGAAATGCATTTTCTGCCACCCGTACCTATTACAGCAGATTCAACAGTTGAAATTCTAAAAGAAATTGTATCCACTCGGATGCGTGAATATTATGTTGCCAACAACAATTAGAAACTGGAGAAATTGCGCATACGATTGATTTTAAGATCCTGCAAAATTGATGCCTTAGGACTGATTGTAATATTAAATGACCGGGTAGGACCTACAGGTGTTACGCCAATAGCCATTTGCCAGCAATGCATTTCACGGGAAATAGACAATTGCAGTGTCTGTAATTTTTTGGTTTTAAAATCATAATAACCATTGGTATTAATATTCCACTTAGGTGCTAAAGAAAAACTTCCATTAAAACTTGCATTCGAATTAATCCTGGTCTCATACCCGCTATAGTCGCTTTTTAATTGCTTGGAAAAACTTAGTGAATATGAAATATTAATAGACCAAGGAATATTAAAATCGACAAATTCGCTTGGGTTTTTCCGCATATATTCAAGCATGGCTTGTTGATCGGCAGCTAATAAAGGATCATTTGCCTGTTCTTTCAACAGTTTCTTTTTTTCTTCTTCTTTCTTAGGGTCCTTCGGTTTACTTTTAAAATCGGTTGACATGGAGATACCTCCGCTTTTTAAGGTTCCCAAATTAAACTTGCCATCCTGCCATGTAAATTTATTAACCCGAAATCCTCTGTCATTCACCTGGTAAGGATCCAAATTGGCATTGGCCGTAATATTTATTTTTTCAAACAGATTACTTCTAAAGTATAAATTAATATCTGACAGATTAAACGAATCGGCCATTAAATTATATGCCCCGTTAAATCCAAAACCATCGATCAATTTAATTTTCAAATTTTTTGCATCGCCGGTATCTTTTTTCGACCTGACTTTCATTTCCAAATTATTATCTACACCAAATGAAACACCTCCAAATACACCTTCAGAAAAACCACTCATGATCCCTCCTTCAAATTCTGAAAATCGCAATTTATCTCCACCCGAATTTATTTGTGATTCATAAAAATGTTTCTTCGACATGTCGGGTTTATAGTTGGCCGAAATAGTTGGTCGCATAACATGTCTTATTGCAATTATTTTAGAGTTTTTAAATTGATACGTTCCATAAATAGACGTATTTATACCAACGCCAAATGCCATCGATCGATCTGTGAAAAGACCTTTGGTTACCATGGTATCTATTTTGCTTAATGCCGGATTCCAGGTTTTTCTGATTTTTTGCTGTATCCAAACTTCATCATAAGAAATATTGGGTGCAATAATAAAAGGACCCAGAGCCGGCAGTGATAATGTGATTGGAATACTATGTCTTGCACCCCATTGTAAAGTATCAATTAACTTACTGAAACTAAACAAGGAGTCATAAAATGAAACCTGGTTTTTAAAATTTCCGTTATATGCAATGCCTAATTTTTCATACCACTTAGGTGTACCAACAGATTCTTTTTTCTGAAAAGGATACAATGTATTGACTGTAAAACCTGCATCGGGCAAACTTAGATTAACCAAACCAGATGCATTATTCTGATTATGATTTGCACTCATAGTCAGGTTATAAGGTTTTCCAACCCATGTTTTAGAATAGGTAATGGAAGAATTCAGTTGATTCTGAAAATTAGTTTGATTGTTGTTCGTTACAAATCTATTAAATTTTGAAGAACCAGCACTCACATTTGCCGAGAAATTAGTGCCTGGCCTGGCTTTTTGATCTACTGCATGACTCCAATTCAGCATAAAACTTTTATTTTTCAAAAAATCCTGATCGCCTTTAAAATTTGCTTTAGTTACCTGGTAACTGAAATTTAGTGTACCGTTATATTTATATAATCTCCTATAAGTTGGTGTTATATTAAACGAATACCCACCGTAAGAATATATATTACCCCGCAAAGCCACATCGAAATATTCGCTTAAAACTTTATAATACCCAATCCCTTCCAAACCAAGTCCAAATTGTTCATTTCGGGCAAAACTTGCCGGCAACAAACCCGAATGTTTTCTTTTTGATAATGGATAAATGCCAAATGGCAGATAGATAGGTATGGGTACTCCTTCAAACTCGGGATGAGTAGGACCAGACATGGCCACTTTTCCATTGATCACTTTCATCTTGTTTGTTTTAAAAGCAAAATGAGGATCATCTAGGTTACAGGTGGTAAAACGGCCACTACTTACAAACATGGTGGCATTATCAATTTTTTTTATATTTTCTCCAAATACATACATTTCCCCTTGTTGTGTATATGTATTTTTTGTAAGTCCTTTCTGTGTTTTAAAATTGAAATGGATTGTATCACTTTCAAAGTTCATATCGCCTTGAACAAAACCAACCCGGTTTAAAATATTACCACTACTATCTTTTTGATTATTGGCTGTTAATAGTTGTTCATTACTATTTATCGTAATGGCAGGTGCCGTTAATAATATATCTAAATAGTCAACTTTTGTTTTGCCATATAAGTTAATTATTTTTTCCTTTACCAGAATTACAACGGAGTCTTGTGCCTCATATGAAACAACGCCTTCAATAGCATTTTTAGATACTTTAATTGAAATGGTATCTGCTACTGTCATTTGTTTTAAAGTCAGCGAATCAATCTTATTTGCAGGTTTAACCGTATCCTGATAACTTGTTAAATTCGTACAAATAGTATGATGTACCATATTATTTGCTTTAACTTCTTGTGTTAAAACTATTAATAAAGCAACTACATTGATGCCTATTAAAACTAAATTTGAACTAAATTTGCAGTATTGCTTCATATGGAATGCTGGCAAAAGTAAATATTTATACCTTACTGAATATGCTAAGATTAAACTAATCCTTTAAAGAAAAACCCGGTATGCTAAAAAAAGTCTTCTTTTTATTTCTATTAATTACTGGAAGCCCCGTACTTTTTTCTTTTATTGTTAAGGAAAAAAAACTCAAGGTTTTAAAAACTATCATTATTGATGCCGGGCATGGTGGATCTGATCCCGGTGCCCCCGGTAAATACTCTAATGAAAAAGATATTTGTTTAGCCATTTCTCTAAAATTGGGAGAACAATTAAAAAAAGAACACCCGGATGTAAATATTCTTTACACAAGAATTACAGACAGCTACCCTAACCTTTATGCACGGGCCAATTTTGCCAATCAAAATAAAGGCGATTTGTTTATTTCCATTCACGTAAATTCGGTAGCACCCAAAAAAGTAAGAGAGTTAACTGGGTACAAATATATTGGAAAAGGAAAAAAAAGAAGAAAAGTACCTACTTACAGAACTTATAGTATTCCAAATTCGGCAAAGGGCACAGAAACCTATATTTGGGGAGCACATAAAAATGAAGACAAGGAAGTGGCTATCCGGGAAAATGCATCGATGATGAATGAGGAAAATTATGAAAAAAATTATGGCTCCATTGACGTTACCTCTCCGGAATTCATCGCTTTATCCCTTTTAAAAACAAAGCAGTATTTTAAACGTAGTGCTACTCTGGCCGGCTATGTTGAAGATGAATTTAATAAAGTAGGAAGAATAAGCCGGGGGCAAAAACAACGTCAGGCTGGAATTTGGGTTTTACAGGCAACGGCGATGCCAAGTGTATTAGTTGAAACTGGATATATTACCAACAGCAGTGAGGAAGATTATTTAAACAGCAGCAGCGGTCAATTTGAAATTGTGGATTGTATCACGAAAGCCTTAAAAAATTATGTTGACTGGCTTGAAAAAAACCAGATCAGTTCTTTACAGAATACCACTTCTAAAAATCTAATTAATAACGAGAAAAACAACATGTCTTTTTTAAAAATGGTTGAAGAGAAAGAAAAAGCCCGTTATTCCAAATAATTTATTTAAATGAATATGCAGCAAAAACAGAAGAATCCTTCCCATTTATTAAATACTTAATCAGATTATTAGTTATTTTGACAATAGGAAAATTCCTGATTCAGGATGAACGAATTTTTAATACAAACTAAATGAAGATCAGCAACGAAGTGAAAGTTGGCATTTTATCAATAGTAGCCATTTCATTGGCTATTTTTGGATATAACTTTCTTAAAGGCAAAGAATTATTTAACAAACAAAAAAAGATCTATGCATTGTTTACTGATCTGGGATCTTTAGACAAATCAAATGAGGTAAAAATCAGTGGGCTTTCTGTTGGAAATGTTTATAATTTCAAAGAAAAAGATAAAGACATCAGTGCAGTTATTGTAGAAATTCATATGACAAGAGACATTAATATTCCAAAAAACTCTGTTGCTTTTATCTCATCCGGCATTATTGGCGGTTCTGAAATTACTATTGAAAAGGGTGATTCAAAAGAGTTTTTAAGGGAAGGGGATTTTATTGAAACCCGTGAAGACCTTGGTCTTTTAGGTAGTGTTCAATCACAGATTTCTCCGGCTCTTAAAAGTGTAAAATCAA
>JAYWCV010000321.1:0-5036 GCA_043780275.1 Chitinophagaceae bacterium | reverse complement strand
GGAGTATTTAAACAGGGGTAAATTAAAAGTATCTGTCTTGGATCGGGGAACTGCCTGGCTCGATACGGGAACTTTTGAATCTCTGAGTGATGCCAGTGAGTTTGTACGGGTGATAGAAAAAAGACAAGGCACTAAAATTGGCTGCATCGAAGAAATAGCCTGGCGTATGGGATATATAACCGATGAACAACTTTCCACACAGGCAGAGCAACTGGCAAAAAGTGGGTATGGTGTTTACTTGAAAACAATTCTGGAGAATAAGTGAAAATCTAAAAATAAACCCTGCCTGCCGGTAGGCAGGGTTAATAAAAAATATAAAATGAAGAAAGCACTAATTACAGGAATTACCGGACAGGACGGTGCATATTTGGCCGAATTCCTTTTAAAAAAAGGATATGAAGTGCATGGTATTAAAAGAAGGGCATCCCTTTTCAATACACAACGTATAGATCATCTGTATCAGGATCCGCATGAGGCCGATGTAAAATTTCATTTGCATTATGGTGACCTTACCGATTCTACCAATCTGATTCGGATCATTCAGGAAGTACAGCCCGATGAAATTTATAACCTTGGTGCCATGTCGCATGTACAGGTAAGTTTTGAAACACCAGAATACACAGCGAATGCGGATGGCATTGGAACCTTACGTATTTTAGAAGCCGTCAAATTGCTGGGACTTGCTAAAAAAACAAAAATATATCAGGCCTCTACTTCAGAGTTGTATGGCTTGGTACAGGAAATTCCTCAACGTGAAACAACGCCTTTTTATCCACGATCTCCGTATGGAGTAGCTAAATTATATGCGTACTGGATTACGGTGAATTATCGCGAAGCGTATAATATGTTTGCCTGCAATGGCATACTGTTCAATCATGAAAGTCCACTACGGGGAGAGACTTTTGTTTCCCGAAAAATAACCCGTAGTGTTTCCCGTATTGCTTTGGGTGTCGAAGACTGTTTATTCATTGGTAACCTGGATGCAAAACGTGACTGGGGACATGCCAAAGATTATATAGAAGCCATGTGGCTGATGCTGCAACAGGATAAACCGGAAGATTTTGTAATAGCTACCGGAAAGACTACATCTGTCCGGGATTTTGCAAAAAAAGCTTTTGGCATTTTGGGTATCGAAGTAGTTTTTGAAGGTGAAGGAAATGCAGAGATGGGTAAGGTTTCCAAATGCACAAATCCTGAATTCATATTGCCAGCAGGGAAAGTTGTTGTAAAAATCGATCCCCGATATTTCCGGCCAACTGAGGTGGATTTGTTGATTGGTGATGCAACCAAGGCAAAGGAAAAATTGGGATGGGTAGCAAAATATTCGGTAGATGAACTGGTAGAGGAAATGATTTGGTCCGATCTGAAAGAAGCAAAAGCTGAAAACCTTGTAAACGACTGGAAGAAAAATGGAAATAAATAAACAGGATAAAATATATATAGCCGGACATAATGGAATGGTAGGTTCGGCAATTTGGAGAAAGCTAACATCACTGGGTTATCAAAACCTGGTTGGCAAATCGAGTAAGGAACTTGATCTGCGAAATCAGCAGGCCGTACAGGATTTTTTTAAAAAGGAAAATCCGGATATTGTCATTCTGGCTGCTGCAAGAGTTGGTGGCATTGAAGCCAACAGAACCAACCAGGCACAGTTTATTTATGATAATCTCGCTATCCAGAATAATGTCATTCATACAGCGTATGAATCGAATGTAAAGAAGCTTGTCTTTTTAGGTTCTTCCTGTATTTATCCAAAAAATTGTCCGCAACCCATGAAAGAAGAATATATGCTGACCGGCCCATTGGAACCTACCAATGAAGGATATGCCGTTGCCAAACTGGCTGGCATGAAGCTGACAGAATATTATAACAGGCAATATGGGTTCAATGCCATCTCTCTTATTCCAAGTAATTTGTATGGTAAAAACGACAGTTTCGACCTGAAGAATTCGCATGTTTTATCGGCTCTTGTAAAAAAGTTTGTTGATGCTGTTGACGGGGAAAAACAAACGGTTACTGTTTGGGGAACAGGTCAGGCTAAAAGGGAGTTTACCCATGTAGATGATGCAGCTGCAGCTATTGTTTTAGCTATGGAAAAATACGAAGAACCAACTTGTATGAATATTGGCAGCAGTGAAGAAGTATCCATCCAGCAACTGGCAAACTTGATAAAAGAAAAGTCGGGATTTACCGGCGAACTGATTTGGGATGACTCCATTCCTGATGGCATGATGCGGAAATTAATGGATAATACTAAAATAAAGTCTTTGGGTTTTGTTCATCAAATACCGCTTGAAAAAGGTGTGAAAGAAATGATCAATTATTACCGGGAAATAAAATCCAGGTAACTCATAGAATAAAGTTTTAAACATGGATTTAAAAGAATGGCAACAGGTAATAAAACAAGAAAGCTTACGTAACCCGATCATTTACGGATATAATTCATGAAAGAAAATCTGAACACCGAGTTTAAAAGTAGTTTCAATGATGCTGTTATAGAATCTTTGGTAGCATTTGCCAATACAAAAGGTGGTAAGGTATTGATAGGAGTTAATAATGAAGGGAAACCTGTAAAAAATTTTAAGATTGGAGATGAGAGTATTCAACAATGGCTCAATGAAATAAAAAACAAAACGCAGCCATCTGTTATTCCTGATTCAATAATTATTGATTGGCAGGGAATGGGGGTGTTGGAATTGTCTGTAAACGAATTTCCCATTAAGCCGGTTTCTTTCAGGGGCAGATATTTTAAACGGGTAAAGAATAGCAATCATCAGCTTAACCTTTCAGAAATTGCGGACCTGCATTTAAAAACTTTTAATACCAGTTGGGATAATTATATCAGTAATGATTATACCATTGATGATATTTCACTTGATAAAGTGAATTCTTTTATAAGTAAAAGCAATCGGTTACGTGAAATCAAAGTTGATGATAATGCTTTGATTGTACTCAATAAATTCGAATTGCTGAAAGGAAGTAGTATTGTAAATGCCTGTCATTTATTGTTTGCAAAAAATGATGTTTTTAGAGCAACCATTGAATTGGGCAGGTTTTCTGCATCAACAATTATCAAAGATGCACTTACCCTTCGTACAGATCTGTTTACTGAGGTTGAAGAAGTATTTGCTTTTGTAAAAAAGCATATTAATAAAGCATACATTATTAAAGATACTCCTCAACGTGAAGAACGATGGCAGTATCCTATGGATGCCCTCAGGGAAATTATTATCAATATGATTGTCCATCGGAATTATATGGAGCATGGAGATTCTTCTGTAAAAATTTATAGCAACCGTATTGAATTTTTTAATCCTGGCAGTTTACCCGATACCATTACTATTGAACAGTTATTGCAGGGAAATTATATTTCTCAGGCCCGGAATAAAAAGCTGGCAAGTATCTTTAAGGAAGCCGGTTTGATAGAAAAATACGGTTCCGGTATCCAAAGAATTCAGCAGCAGTTTATTGCTTATGCTTTGCAGTCACCTGTATTTGAAAATTTTCAACATGGGTTCAGGGTTGTAGTATCAGCTGCTGTCGCAGAAAATGTCGCAGAAAATGTCGTAGAAAATGTCGTAGAAAAAGAAAGCCAGGTAATGGAGTTAATAATGCAAAACAATAGAATATCAGCAACTGAAATAGCAAAAAAAATGTCTGTTACAGGAAGAACAGTTCAAAGACAATTGAGAAATCTTCAATTAAAAGGAAAAATTAAACGGATTGGAACTGCAAGGGGCGGTTATTGGAAGGTAGAAAGCGATCATTAATCCCTGTTTAACAATTGGCTAATGGATAATACTATAATAAAGTCTTTGGGTTTTGTTCAACAAATACCGCTTGAAAAAGCTGTAGAGGAAATGATCAATTATTACCGGGAAATAAAATTAAAAAACCCATAAATTTAAGTTGTCGTCATGGGTGCCGGAAGAAAAATATCAACCTCGGCATAGACTTTAGGGGTTTTTTGTAAAATACTATCTTTGTGATATGAAATGAGCCATAATAAAATGTTGATTCCCAACCGTGATGATTATATGCGAACCTGCCTAACGGCAGTCAGGTTCCAAGTGGCCCAAATAAAAATAGTATAAACACATGAAAAAAATTAATGATGTAAAAGAACTTTTCAGTTTATTTGATAAAATGGATTTATATAAGATATACGGCATCAAAAAGCTGGGTGTATTTGGTTCTTTTGCAAGAGGAGAAGCATTTCATGATATTGATATCTATATTGATGAAGACCTCAATTATCTCCAGATTCAGGACTTGAAGGATAAATTGGAGAAACAAACAGGTATTTCTTTTGATATATTGTTAAAGAAAAATGCGGAACCGGTGATATTACACCGTGCCTTTAAAGACATGCAGTATGCAACCGCATATTAATAACGATTTACTTTATTTATTACGCATTTTGGAAGCTTCTCAAAAGCTGAAATTATATACTGTACATTTTTCTAATTTTGAAGAGTTTTACTATTCCAATGATCAGTTGGAATTTAATGCCTGTTTAAATCAATTGGTTCAAATAGGTGAACAGGCAAAAAAGCTGAGCAAAACATTGACCGATAAGTATCCTCATATTTCCTGGCCAACGATCAGGGGATTTCGTAATCGGATTATTCACGAATATATTGGTATAGACACCCGGCATGTTTTTGAGGTTATACAAAAAGATGTCCCGGCATTACATACTCAGCTTATCCCGGTTATTTCAGAAGAACTCAATAATGGTAATTTTGACCGGGAGGAATTTGAAATTGCTAAAACCAGCCAGTATTTAACGCATATTGATTTTTCGGAATTCAATTAAAAAGAGTTTTAAATCCCGGAATTATACTGGAATAGATTGGACTGATTCATAAATACAAATGGCGTTATTACTGTAAAATTTAAATCAAGTTAGTAAGAATGGATTCAAAAGAATGGCATCAGGTAATTGTACCTAAACGGAGTTTTTTGCAGATTGATCTTAAAGAAATATGGAGATACAGAGATCTGATCAGTCTTTTTATACGCCGCGATTTTGT
>JAYWCV010000320.1:0-2406 GCA_043780275.1 Chitinophagaceae bacterium | reverse complement strand
ATAAAATATGAGCAGCCATACCTAATGCCATTTTATCAGGACAATCCTTAAAAATATCTAAAAATTGTTGAATGACAAATACATTCCGCGTTGCCATTTTAGAAGAATATTGCATGGTAATACTCAACCATTTATGCTCAATAAAAGTATTACTAAACCTATCTTTTACATGACTGGCAAAGGCTTCAGCTTCTGCCTTACTTATATCACGGGTACATATAGACGGGATAATTTCTTTGCTCATTAATTGCGAAATATAATTTACAAAAGCAACGTCTTCCATTGCTTCTTTCACTGTTGTAAAACCTGCCAGGTGTGCAAGACCGCAACTAAAAGTATGCGACCCATTTAACAGCCGCAATTTTAATTCTCTGAATTTATTGATATCAGCGGCTATAACCACATTGCTGTTGCCCTTTGCAAAAGAAAGAATTTCTTTTACTTTTTCACTGTCAGATTCTATGGCCCACAAATAATAGGGCTCACTATTTATCATCAACTCGTCGGTGTACCCTAAAACTTTTTCAATTATTTCCTGCTTTGCAAATGGTAATTTTCCGGGTACGATTCTATCCACAAGAGAGCTGCAAAAATGATTGGAATTTGTAAGCCAGTTGATAAATGTACTGTCAAGATTATTTTGATGTGCTAATGCCAACACAATTGATGCTAAAATTTTACCGTTATCGGGTAGTAACTCTGTTGGAATAATGACCATTCCCTTTTCCATATCACCGTTAAAATATTGAAACCGATGATATAAAAAAGCCAATAATTTACCGGGAAAAGATATGGGTGGCCTTTGTAAAATATCGTCCTCCATTAATACCAAACCCACTTCCGTAGTATTGGAAATAATGATCTGCATACCGGGATAGGTACCATAATTCAAAATTTTATCCCATTCGCTTGCAGCAGAAAGCACCCGGCTGATTGAGGATACAATACGGTTCTCTTCTACTTTATTACCATTTTGAATACCTGTTACACATACTGTGTACAAACCATCCTGTTCAGCAAAGGCATTAGTAGAACCAACGGAAGTAGACTTAACGACAACTATTCTACCATTAAAATTATTATTATTATTAGCCTTATCAATTATAAAATCAGGCAAAGCACGTAGCAAAACACCAGTCCCAAATTGCAATACTTTTTCAGGAAGTTCAAATATGGCTGACTCAGGTTTATGCAACTGTTTCCATTCTTTTATACTTCCGATGCTTACTTTTTGTAACCTCATTTATTTGGTATTGAAATTATAACCTTTATTTTTTTGTGTTCATTAAAATGCACTCATCAATATTTAAAAAAATTTGCTATTGCTAAATTATTGGAAACTGTTTATAATCCTTTGTAAATTTTTAGCGGTATAACTGACTTTGTCAGTTAAGTGATTTTCTATAAAGTTTAATCGATTAAGTTTTTAAAAATATCTCTTTCTCAATGCACTATTTTTATTGATCCACCCCACAAGTTTATTAATTCCACCTATTTAAGAGATTGTGCTTTTGAATATTTAAGTTAAGGGTTGGTGGGGTGCAACCCTGGCGGCCAGCCGTGGTCTGTCCCCAGACCACATTCCTTCTTCTTAACTTAACGGCATTGAGTACAGATTGTATATTAAAAATCTGCGATTATTTTTTTAATAAAACGATTACTTTCAAAAAGCAAAAAACAAATTAATTGTTTTTATTATATTATTGGTACAGCTTTTGTCTAATTTTTGATGCAAACATTTTAAACAAAAAAAAATAAATATGAAAGCACTCGTTTATTACGGTCCGCATGATGTCAGGGTTGTTGAAACCCCTGATGCAAAAATAGAGCAACCTACAGATGTACTGGTAAAAATTACGACAACAAATATTTGCGGATCAGATCTGCACATGTATGAAGGCAGGACGAATGTAGAGGAAGGGAAAATATTGGGCCATGAAAATATGGGAAAAGTTGTAGAAATTGGTAAAGCAGTTACCCATATTAAAGTGGGTGATATGGTTTGCCTGCCTTTTAATATTGGATGCGGTCATTGTCAAAATTGCGAAAGAGGTTTTACCGGATATTGTCTTACAATGAATCCGGGTTTTGCAGGTGCTGCATATGGCTTTGCAGGTATGGGACCATACAGTGGCGGACAAGCAGAATATCTAAGGGTACCATTTGGTGATTTTAATTGCCTGAAATTACCTGAAGATGCAGAAGAAAAAGAAAACGATTATGTAATGTTATCGGATATTTTTCCAACAGGATACCATGCAACAGAACTGGCAAATGTGCAAGTTGGTGACTCTGTAGTGATTTATGGTGCAGGGCCTGTAGGGTTGATGGCTGCTCACTCTGCCATAATCAAAGGTGCGAGCAAGGTAATGGTGGTTGATAATCACAAAGACAGGTTGAAACTCG
>JAYWCV010000319.1:0-5445 GCA_043780275.1 Chitinophagaceae bacterium | reverse complement strand
ACGCCAATGGCAGTAGCAATCAAAACCAACAGGATAATGTGTATTTTCTTCATAATATCTTAAAATGCATGGCAAAGTTAGCACAACCTTATCAGAATTTCGGAAGCTTTATCTCAGTAATTGAACTGACATTCATCATGAAGAATTCTAATCATGTAGTTGATGCCGAATATTAACTGACAAAATTCAAGACTGTTCTCTATTTGGCAAATATTTGCAGCAAACCTAAAATGCTGCTAACTTGCACCCCTTTAAATCAGATCTTCGCAAAATCATGACAGACCTTTCACAATTTGATCCAGCCAGTGCCGGAAACCCGAATAACAATATTTTTGGATTACCATTTTCAGAAGAAGACTCCAGACTGGTCATTGTCCCGGTTCCTTGGGAAGTTACAGTGAGCTATGGCGGCGGTACATCCAGATCGGCTGAGCCGGTTTTCAATGCCAGTTTACAGGTTGATTTGTATGATTCAGACTATCCAGATGGATGGAAAGAGGGTTTTTTCATGAGGCCCATTGACAAAAAAATCCGTTTAAAAAGTGACTACTTACGCAAAGAAGCAGAATTATATATCGATTATATTTCGGAAGGAGAAGATATTGCTGAAAACAAATTCATGTCGAAGGCTTTGGTGGAAGTAAATGAAGGAAGCAATTTTTTAAATAATTGGGTATATGAACAAACCAAAGAATTATTGAATAGTGGAAAACTCGTAGGCATTTTGGGAGGAGACCACAGTACTCCACTTGGATTTTTTAAAGCCATTGCCGAAAAACATGAAGAGTTTGGCATTTTACAGATAGATGCGCATTTTGATTTACGTATAGCATTTGAAGGGTTCAATTATTCTCATGCAAGCATCATGCACAATACCTTATCTGAGATTCCACAAATCAAAAAATTGGTACAGGTTGGTATTCGTGACTTTTCGCAGGAAGAATTAGCCTATGCACAAAAAGATGAAAGAATAGATTTCTTTTTAGACCGCTTGATCAAAGAGCGGATGTATGAAGGTGAATCCTGGAAAACGATTGTTGAAGAAATCGTAAATAAATTACCTCAAAAAGTATTTATCAGTTTTGATATTGATGGCCTTGATCCGAAACTTTGTCCTAACACAGGTACACCGGTTCATGGCGGATTCGAAGTAGAACAAATATTTTATTTGTTTAAAAAAGTTTTAGAAAGTGGAAGGCAGATCATTGGTTTTGATTTAAATGAAATTGGAACCAGTCAGAACAACTGGGATGCAAACGTAGGTGCCCGTGTTCTTTTCAAGCTTTGTAATTTATTGGTTTTATCAAACCCGGTCTGATGGAAAATCCGGAAATAAAAAATTTCGTTTTCTGTCTGAAAAATGAAAAACTGAAAACTTATGAAAAGATAAGTTGGATTTTAATTCTGCTAAACATCAGCATTTTTTTATACCTGGGATTAATGTTTAACAATGCTGCAAATGCAAAATGGTTATTTATAGGGAGTGCATTAGTATTGTTCATTAGTGTGTACACTTTCATTCGAAAAAAAAATAAAGATCTGGAATTGAACTACAGTTCTTCCTTTGCCGTTTCTGCATTCATTTGGTTTAAAACGGGATTTATTTGGCCGGGCATTATCAATATCCTTTTGTTGGTATTTGAAATAATCAGCAAACGTAAATTTGAAATTGTTGTCAATGAGTCGTTCATCCACTATCCTTCATTTCCAAAAAAGGAAATTGAATGGTCCGAATTAACCAATATTATTTTAAAAGATGGCATCCTGACAATAGACATGAAAAACAATAAACTGATTCAGGTAAACATAGAAGAATCAACGTCAGGAGTTGAGGAAAAATATTTTAACGACTTTTGCAAAGAACGATTGACACTAACTCAAAATCAATCCCATAGAAATTAATCAAAAATGGTACTTACAGAATCACCATATATACTTTACTCCGACGGAAATGGAAATATTTTCGAAGACACATCCCTTTATGTTACCGGACGTACCGGCTGGGATGCGGTTCCCATTCCGGAAGATGAGTGGATTGAATTACCCGAAGGTGGCCAGTTGTATGAATTACCAGGTCGACGTGGAATTGGCATTGATGTTCTCTCTGGTGAAATGCGTCTTTGTGAAAAAGGATGGGCCGTTGCAGCGTTTATTCCACCGGCACATACCGGTTTTTATATTGCTGCTTTCGAAACACAGGTTGATGCACCAACGCTGCCTCTTTTTTGTTATACCGCAACAGGATGGTTGAATGAAAAATTTTATGTACCTGCAGTACGTATCGAACAGGATATCAGACAGGAATGTGCAGGCTATGATGAAGCAAAAATTGAAGAAGGTGTTGAGAAGCTTTTAAAAGCGTACCCACATAACCGGTTGGTCGATCACCTGGCCAATAAATGTGCATTAACCTATCATTGCCCTGCTGCAAGAAATTATTTTTTAGGCAGATGGGAATGCCCTGTACCTACTTCTCCGGCATGTAATGCAAACTGTGTTGGTTGTATTTCTTTTCAGCCCGAAGAGGAAACCATTGTATCTACACAGGATCGTTTGACATTCAAACCGACAGCTGAAGAGATTGTAGAATTCACCGTACCCCATTTAGAAACAGCTCCATTTCCATTGGTTAGTTTCGGACAAGGATGCGAAGGCGAACCATTGTTAATGTGGGAAACAATCCGTGATTCAATTATAGAAACAAGAAAACATACGTCGAAGGGAAGTATCAATATCAATACCAATGGATCTAAGCCGGATGCAGTAAGAGCATTACGTGAAGCCGGTTTGAATTCGATCAGGGTAAGTACCAATTCTGCCAGAAGTGAAATTTATACTCCTTACTATCGGCCAAATAATTATGTATTTGAAAATATTGTTGAAAGCTTGAAAGTGATGAATGAAATGGGAGGATGGACATCCATCAATTATTTCGTATTCCCAGGCATGACGGATAGCGTTGAAGAATATGAAGCACTGCGAAAGTTGATAAAAGAAACCGGGTTGAAAATGATTCAGTGGCGGAATTTCAATATAGATCCTGACTGGTATCTGGGACATATTGGTATTGTTGATACCGGCGAACGTTTGGGTGTTAAACAAATGATGGAGTTGTTGAAAGAAGAATTCCCCGATTTGAAATTCGGATACTTCAATCCACCGATTGAACGGATCAAAGGTGAGTTTGACATGGACTTTGCTCATTAATATTTTTGACAGCTTCTAAAACTAATCTTCTTCATGTCAACGACCAATCAAAAAAACATTTCGTTGGGTGTTGGTCTGGCAGTACTGGCAACAATCATCTGGTCAGGTAATTTTATCATTGCCCGAAAAGTGATTTCGGAAATCCCCCCAATCAGTCTGGCATTTTATCGTTGGCTCACCGCTACTATTATCATTTTCTTTTTTGCCCGCAACTATTTTGTAAATGAACTAAGATTAGTTAAAGAACATTTTATTTATTTTTTATTAGCGGCTATTACCGGTATCAGCATGTTCAACACGTTCGTTTATTTAGCCGGACATTCTACAACAGCTATCAACATGGCCATATTAGGCACCTGTACTTCACCGGTTATTTCCGTCATCCTGGCACGGATTTTTTTGAAAGAAAAAATTACGGGACTTCGGATTTTAGGGATGGCGGTTACCATCATCGGGATATTGCTTTTATTAAGTAAGGGACATCTCGAAAGACTTTTGACATTTTCATTTACTAAAGGAGATTGGTGGGTTTTGTCTGCGGCCCTTTCTTTTGCCATTTATAATACGATGGTAAAAAAGAAACCGGTCGGTATTCATCCAATCAACTTTTTATTCGTCATCTTTCTCATTGGCACCTTAGTGCTCCTCCCCTTTTATTTATTTGAGATGAAAGATGTTGGTGGTTTCGCCATAAACTCATCCTCTGTTTTTTCCATTCTATATATCGGCATCGGCGCTTCGGTTTTTTGTTTCTGGATCTGGAATATTTCCATTTCTCATCTGGGTGCCGGCACTACTGCATTATTCGGAAACCTGATTCCGGTTTTTAGTACAATAGAAGCCGTCATTTTTCTGCATGAAAAGATTAGTTCCATTCATGTAATAAGTTTTAGTATTGTTGTAATCGGATTGATTATTGCAAATCTTAAAAAAAGAAAAATTGGAAACAGCATTTAAAAAAAGGTTTGTACTTCCCATCATCGTCATATCCCAATTTGCAGGTACATCACTTTGGTTTGTAGGTAATGCCGTTTTACCCGAATTGAAAGTAGCACTACATTTGAATCAGTATGCAGTAAGTAATGTTACATCTGCCGTGATGCTTGGTTTTATTAGCGGCACATTAATTTTTGCTTTTTTTTCTTTGAGTGACCGGTTTTCCCCGGTCAAACTTTTTTTCATTTGTTCATTATTGGGGGCTCTTACAAACTCAACCGTAGCATGGTTGGCAAAAGATGCAGCTTCTTTATTTGCTCTTCGTTTTCTAACCGGATTCTTTATTGCAGGCATCTATCCGGTGGGGATGAAAATAGCCGCCGATTGGTTTGAAAAAGGACTGGGCCATGCGCTGGGTTTTTTATTGGGCGCCTTGATTCTTGGAACTGCCTTTCCACATTTATTAAAAAACAGGGCCTTTGAATTACCCTGGAAAACAGTTCTATATTTCACTTCTTTATTTGCCACAATCGGTGGAACCCTGATGTTATTTTTTGTTGGCGATGGACCATACCGGAAAAGATCAGGCGGTTTTCAATGGAATGCATTCAGCAGTATTTTCAATTCCCGAAAATGGCGGCAGGCGGCATTCGGATATTTCGGTCACATGTGGGAGTTGTATACATTCTGGGGATTTCTTCCAATCATATTGGCATTGTATGCAAAAAAACATGCGGTGGATTTAAATATTGCATTACTTAGTTTTTTGATTATTGGAATTGGAAGTATTGGTTCAATTAGTGGAGGATATATTTCAAGGTCTTGGGGAAGTGCCAAAGTAGGTTCACTGGCATTATTCATTTCCGGACTTTGTTGTTTTCTTTCACCATTCATGTATCATTTACCGCAACCCATATTTCTGTTTTTTCTTTTTGTATGGGGGTTGACCGTTAGTCCCGACTCCCCACAATTTTCCACCTTAGTAGCTCAGTATGCTCCTGAAAATCTCAAAGGGACAGCACTGACAATTTATAACTCCATCGGTTTTTCTATTTCAACGATCAGTTTGATTGTTATTGATCGGTTGTATAATTCATCCGGATTTTGGGGAGGTGAAAATACATTCTTCTTATTGGGTTTTGGTGCATTGTTGGGTTTGCCATCCATGCTCAGGTTGATTCGGTCGAAAGTATAAAAATGGTTTCCTATAATTATCTTCCGTAAATATTAATCTATTATGAACCAGGTTCAAAAAAAAGTTATCATCATTGGTGCTACATCCGGTATTGGCAGAAGGATGGC
>JAYWCV010000318.1:0-2188 GCA_043780275.1 Chitinophagaceae bacterium | reverse complement strand
ATGCCAGTTAGATTTCATCCGGATGCAGCTTCATTAACTTATTCAGGTATTTAAGTTTTTCAGGCTCTCTGAAAGTTTGCGATGAAATGGTATGATAATGATGAATACGCAGGAAACTTATTTGCATTTCATCCCATATATCATGATCCATTATTTTTTTCTGAATCTTTAGTTCTTCATAAAGTAGTTTAGAAACCTCCTCTACATCTTCCCGTCCCAAATAGTCAAGATCTGCATCGCAGATAATCTTTTCCAATAAAGTTTCAGGGTTTTGCGGAACTTTCGTTGCTCTGATCATCCCGCATATAGTATTGATCAGTACAGTAGAAAATCCAAATCCGGGTAAATATTCATGCACCAGATCACAACCAACTTCCTCATGGTTATCATATACACGTATAAAGCCTGAGTCGTGAAAAAGAACTGCAATACGGAGAAGCTTTCTATTATCATCGCTGATTTTTTCAACATCAGCAATACGCATGGCAGCATCCAATACATCAATGGTATGATGATAGCCATGATAAGTTAGACTGGATGAAAGTCCATTCTGTAATTCTAAAAGGATGAATGTTTCAGCCTTGGAAAAATCGGGATGTATTTTGCTTTTAATGTCCTTCATGAACAGCAATTTTGTAATCTAATTTATCAAAACACCATGGTTAGTGCTTTTCTTCAAAATAAAGTTTACTCAATATAACACTAACTATTCAAATATCTTACTCAACTATATTATTAAATTTTTATTGTAATGAATCTAAAATTGTATACAAATATTTTTTGACTCTGTAAAGAATTTTAAAGCTTCCCAACCTCCTTCACGCCCAACTCCACTATTTTTCACGCCACCAAAAGGAGTACGCAAGTCTCTTAACAACCAGCAATTGACCCATACTATACCGCTTTCAATTTTTGTTGCCAGGAAGTTTGCTTTAGAAATATCCTGTGTCCAAATAGTAGAAGCCAAACCATAGCTTGAAGCATTAGCCAACAGCAAAGCTTCTTCATTGGTTTTGAACGATTGCAGTGTCACTACCGGTCCAAATATTTCTTCCCGATTGGTTTTACAATCAACTCCTAACCCTTCCATAATGGTTGGTTCAATAAAGAATCCTTCTGCACACCGTCCTTCCATTTTTATGGCGTTACCACCACAAATAATTTTACCTCCCTCTTGTTTTGCCGTTTCCAAACAAGCCAATATTTTATCAAAATGAATTTTACTTACAATAGCACCCTGCTTTGAATGCTCATCTAAAGGATCGCCAACTTTTAAGGATTTTGTTCGTTCAACAAATTCATTTTTAAATTTTTCATAGATTGATTCTTCAATTAAAATTCGGCTGCCACATAAACAAATCTGGCCTTGATTACTGAATGATGATTGAATAGTAGTACTCATCATTTTTTCCCAATCACAATCTGCAAAAATAATATTCGGGTTTTTCCCGCCCAGTTCTAATGATAGTTTTTTAAACTTTGGTGCTGCAATGCTTGCAATCCTTTCACCAGCTCTGGTACTACCGGTAAAGGAGATTGCTTTTACGTCGGGATGATTTACAATGGCTTCTCCGGTAATCGGTCCTGTACCATGAACTATATTTAAAACTCCATCAGGTAATCCAGCTTCTTTACAAATTTTACCAAGTAGAAAAGCTGTCAAAGGGGTAACTTCAGAAGGTTTTGCAACCACACAATTGCCTGCGGCCAGTGCCGGAGCTATTTTCCAGGTAAATAAATAGAGCGGCAAGTTCCAGGGAGAAATGCATGCAACAACACCGATGGGTTGCCGTAAAGTATAGTTGATGGCCTTGTCCTCCATTTGATGACTCTCCGAAGCGAAGTGTAAAATGGCTGTGGCAAAAAACCTGAAATTGGATGAGGCTCTTGGAATATCCACTTTCTTACTCAACCATAGTGGCTTGCCATTATCCGTTGTTTCAGCCATGGCCAATTCATCCTGGTACTCATCTATCAATGATGCTATCCGGTTCAGTATTTCATGTCGTTTATCAACCGATGTAACCGACCAGGATGGAAATGCTTTTTTTGCAGCTTCCACCGCAAGACTAACATCTTTTTCATTGCTGACCGGAACCTGACTGAATACTTCACCTGTTGCAGGATTTATATTATTCATGAATTGTCCACTCAACGGACCAATAAAATTTCCGCCAATAAAATTTTC
>JAYWCV010000317.1:0-3341 GCA_043780275.1 Chitinophagaceae bacterium | reverse complement strand
TCTGCTCAATCATTTAATTTAAGTTTTTATAAATTATTTTTCTTAATTGCAGGATTATTCCTGAATACTGTTCTTTTTGCAGGAAAGGTAGAAAAGGGGCAGGAGGTTATAACACTTGACCCTTCTTGGAAATTTACCATTGATCCTTACAACGAAGGAGTTGAAAAAAAATGGCAGACTGCTGTTTGCGATGATCGGGGCTGGAAGATGATGCCGGTACCCGGCAACTGGGATTTGTATAATGAATACGCAAATTATAAAGGAAAGGCCTGGTATCGAACCTTCTTCAGTACACCTTTTGCAAAAAATAAAAGGATCATTCTTTCCTTTGGTGAAGTTGGTATGTCGTATAAGGTTTACCTCAATGGCAAACAAGTGGCAGATATTCTATGTGGTAATTACCAGGAGCAATTTGATATCACTACACTCCTCATTTCCGGTGCCAAAAACAGCTTGGCAGTACAGGTAGATAATACTCTCTTCTGGGGAGCCTACTGGAGTTGGGGTGGTATTAGAAGACCCGTTACTTTACTTGTTCGGGAGCCGGTATTTATTCAGCAACAACAAATTATTTCCAATCCCGACCTTGCTACAGGAACGGCAGACATCAGAACCACCATTTTTATAACCAATGAGTCAAGCCAGGAAAAAACAGTTTTAATCAGGCAAGTAATTGCCGATAGAGGTATGGAGATTACAACTTCCCCTACTGAAAAAATTACACTTGCTGCCAACAGCACTATTACTCACATAATTAAATTGTCACTTTCAAAAGCACAAGTAAAGCTTTGGCATTTTGATCACCCGGAATTATATCAAAGTACTGTTTCTCTCCAACAGCAAAACAAAATTTTATTTCAACAGTCGGCTCGTTTTGGAATTCGTAAAATTGAAATCGATGGATACCGATTTTTATTAAACGGGGAGTCGGTGCGACTTGCAGGGTATAATTGGGTGGCTGATGACCGAACAACGGGAAGTACACTTCCCGCGTTTCGTTTTAAAGAAGATATTGATTTAATGAAAACTGCCGGCGCAAATATGGCCAGAATTTCACACCGGCCATTACCGGAAGATGTAATGGATTATCTGGATGAAAAGGGTATATTGGTGCTGGCGGAATTTAATAACTGGCCACCATTTATGAATGCACAAAGTGAAGAACCCAAAATATTCGCTAAAAAATTGGTAGAACAAAATTTCAATCATCCCTGCATTTTTGGTTGGAGTGTGGGTAATGAAAATGGTAATTTAAAAGAGTTTCCACAGGTGAATGAATACATTGCAGCTATCATTAAATACATTAAAACAATCGATGAAAGTCGCTTGGTTACCTATGTATCTAACACAGCCGATTTTCAGGATAATGATGCAGCGAAATATTGCGATCTGATAATGATTAACAAATATGGCGGGTTTGAAAAAGGAATCGATAATTTAAAAATTCGCTATCCCGGTAAACCCGTCTTCTTGTCGGAATATGGTCTTCATACTGATAACCTGATTTACGATACACCTGATAATACAATTTTTAAAAGTTTGATGGTAGATAATTTAAGAAGTAAAGAGAATTTAGTTGGTTATTCCATTTGGACCTTTAATGATTACCGCAGCACCTACCAGGCAATCAATCCATTAACTACTACACCACTTCATCAAAACAGACAATGGGGTATTGTGGATGTTTACCGCAATAAGAAAAGGGCATTTAAGCAAATGCAAAAGTTTTATTCTCCGGTAAGTGATCTTCGGCTTTCTTTAAATCCCATAGCCGATGAACAAATTCAATTAAAGTTTACGCTGGTACCAAAAAGTAAAATGGATATTCCTTCCTTTGAATTGAAAGGCTATCAATTGGTTTGGGAATTGCGTAATCAAGAAAATATAAATGCTGCCATGGGGGTTATAGATTTACCCAATATTCAACCAGGATCCACAGATCAAATTGTAGAGGCAGTATGCAAAAAAACACCGGGAGCAGCTTTCCTGAAATTATCCCTTTTGTCACCTACCGGGTATGTAGTTAGGGATACCATTCAATACCTTGCCGTTCCTCCAGCTCCGGAAAAAGTGGAATTGATAACCGGAGCTAAAGATGCCAGGATGATTTTTGAAAAATCGGTTTTCGCTGTTGAAAACCAGGTAAGATATCGGGTGGATGGTGTAGAGAAATTCTTAAAACCAACGATGGATCATTATGCTGACCTGATTGATTTTGAACCGGACAAAACCTATGAGATTTGGATCATTGCAAAAAACAGTTATGGAGAAAGTAAACCTTCTGTCATTAAAACTTTTAGGCCACATACCGGGTATAAATTATTGCCCCCCGTGATTTGGCTTTCTGAACCTGGTGACAAATCATTTTTTACGGGCTATTCTTATAATTATCTTGATGAACAATATGAATTACAATATGGAACAGATGCGAATAAAATGGATGAATGGAAAAAGATCAGGAGTAATAATTTTTCTATGATGCAAGTACCTAACTTGAAGAATGGAAGTAAATATTATTACCAATTAAGAAGGTTAACGGCGTTCCATGCAATAGAAAGTGAATGGAGTGAAGTCAAAGAGGTTATTCCAAATCCGGGTCATCAGTATGGTAAAATAAGTGTTCAGGGATTCAGGCAAAATGCAAAGGAATTAGTCATGAGTTTATCCGGAGTCAAAAATGTAATTGGTTATCAAGTGATTTGTACAAGTAAAAATCAAAGGAAGTATTATGTGTCCAATCAATCGATTGCAGACCTGATTAAAATATCGTTAGACGATGCTACAATAGTGGAATCAGTAAAAATTGAGCCTTTGTTACCTTAAAATAAAAGTTACTTTTAAAAAGAGGGTAGTAGTGCAATGCAGGTTACTAATATCTTCCTATTATAATCATTAAAACTACTTATAAATATTAATAGAATTACTGCCGCGGGATCCTGTAAAGATTTTCTTGTTGGGTATTTATACTAACAGTTATCAAATCTACTGCTGATATGGTGTGTGCAACATTTGTAAATGTTGGGTGTAGGTAATAAATTGTATCCGTGAGAATGTTTATAAACTATAATATTTTCAAAAGGATAAAACTGTGAAAGCATCAAATTAAAATTTATGCAAAAAATTTATATAGGCTTGCTGCTTTCATTAACCATAATGGGTAAAATATTTTCACAGAATATTAATGTAGCAGATTGGATACAACCAGTACCGGCAAGTTCTAAGTTTGCATTAGATAGTTTTATGGTTTGGTGTGGCAGCATGGTGAAAGGCGATGACGGGAAATATTATTTATTTTACAGTCGTTGGCCTAAAAAAAGTACACATCAGGCCTGGGTTACAGA
>JAYWCV010000316.1:0-10357 GCA_043780275.1 Chitinophagaceae bacterium | reverse complement strand
ACTTAAATTTTCCGGCACACCAAGGAAAGCGATTAACCCTCCCTGGGATGGTGGATGGATATGGAAAAAAGATGAAGGGGGAAATCCCTGGATGAGTGTGGCCTGCCAGGGTTTGGGAGCCAGTGTATGGTATCCCTGCAAGGATCATCAATCAGACGAACCGGATAAAGGGGCATCACTAAATATCATTGTCCCGGATAGTTTAACAGCAGTGGGCAATGGAAATTTGTCAGAAAAGAAAAATATGGGCAATGGAAAAACAGCTTATAAATGGGAGGTGAAAAACCCGATCAACAATTATAATATTATTCCGTATATAGGCAAATATGAAAACTGGAAAGAAAACTATGATGGCGAAAAAGGAAAACTGTCATGCAGTTACTGGGTGCTTGATTACAATATAGAAAAAGCCAAAAAACAATTTGAACAGGTAAAACCCATGCTGAAAAGTTTTGAATACTGGTTTGGCCCCTATCCTTTTTATGAGGACGGATACAAACTGGTGGAGTCGCCACACCTTGGTATGGAACACCAAAGTGCTATTGCTTATGGAAATAAATTTGCCAATGGCTACCTAGGCCGTGACCGGTCCGGCACAGGCTGGGGAACAAAATGGGATTTTATCATCATTCATGAAAGCGGCCATGAATGGTGGGGAAATAATATTACATCAAAAGATCTTGCCGATATGTGGATTCATGAATCCTTTACCAATTATTCAGAAACGCTTTATACGGAAAGTTTGTTTGGCAAAAAAGCGGCTGATGAATACTGCCAGGGATTACGAAAAACCATCCGTAACGACTTGCCTGTTGTTGGTCAATTTGGGGTGAACAATGAAGGCAGTGGCGACATGTATAATAAGGGAGGTAATATGCTGCATACGATCAGGCAGTTGATCGATCATGATGAAAAATTCAGAAGCATTTTAAGAGGGTTGAATAAAACATTTTACCATCAGACGGTTAGCAGTAAACAGGTTGAAGAATATATTGCTAAAAAATCCGGACTGAATTTATCGAACATATTTGACCAGTATTTACGTACTATCATGATTCCTGTGCTGGAATATAAAATCAGCAATTCTCAGTTATTGTATCGATGGATCAATTGCGTTCCCGGATTTAACATGCACGTTAAACTGGAAGATGGAACAAAACTTTTTCCGACCGAAAAATGGAAAACAAAACCGATGCAAAATATAAAAGAAGAAATTTTTGTTGATAAAAATTTTTATATCAAAGTTCAAAAGTCTTAAGTAGACCTATTTCTTTTCAACCTACTTTTACCGTATGAGTATCATTCGCAGGCAAACAATTATATCATCAGCATTGATTTATATTGGTTTTGCATTTGGCGCATTCAATACGTATCTTTTTACAAAAGAAGGAATTTTTACACCAGAACAATATGGACTGACAAGAGCTATCATTGTAATAGCCCAGTTCTTTTACGGCTTTGCCGGATTTGGTGTCCTTTCGGTTATTTATAAATTTCATCCTTACTATAAGGACAATTTACCCGACAAAAAAAATGACCTGCTTACGCTGTCACTGATAACTGCCTTGATCGGTTTTGTTATCATGCTTATCGGTGCGTTCATTTTTGAACCCCTTGTTGTAAAAAAATTCATTGCCAAATCGCCGTTGATCATCCGTTATTATTATTGGATATTTCCGTTTACTTTTTTTCTTTTATTCTTTTCCATATTAGAAGCGTATGCTGGAAGTTTACAAAAAACAATTCTCCCCAATTTTTTAAAAGAAGCGGGGTTTCGTATTTCAACAACCATATTGATTGCTGTTTTTATTTTAACCGGAAAAAGTTTCGATTTATTCATTAAACTTTTCAGCTTTACCTATGCCATCAGTTTTTTTGCGTTGCTGTATTATATCATTCGAATTAAAAAACTGAATATTGTTTTTGAGATCAGCAGGGTTACCAGAAAGTTTAAGAAGAAAATATTAACCCTCATGGGTTTTGTTTATGGCGGCACCATGGTGAATACCCTGTCGCAAAGTGTAGACCTGTTTGCCATAGCCAGTTACAGGGGATTGAATTTTGCAGCTGTATTTGATTTCAGTAGTTATGTAGCAAATATTTTGCAGGTTCCGCAAAGAAGCCTTGTGTCTATTACTATACCTGTTTTGTCAAGAGCATGGAAAGACAAAGACTTTGAAACTATCAAACGGATTTATAGCCGCTCCAGTTTGAATTTACTCATCATTACTTTTTTTCTATTTGCTTTGATCTGGATGAACTATGACGATGCCATAAAAGTTCTTCAATTAAACAGCATTTATGAACAGGGGAAATGGGTCGTATTTTTTTTGGCATTAAGAAATGTAGTTGAAATGGGTACCGGAGTAAATGGACAGATTATATCGACTTCAACACATTGGCGTTTCGACTTTACCAGTGGTGTTATCTTGCTTTTATTGGCAGTTCCATTAAATATTTACCTGGTAAAAAATTACGGGATCATTGGTTCGGCCTGGGCCAATCTGGCTGCTTATACAGTTTATAATATAGTACGTCTTGGATTTTTATGGAAGAAATTCCGGATGCAACCTTTCAGCATAAACACAGTCTGGGTAATCATTCATGCCATTATTTGTTATCTTATATGTTATTCTCTTTTTAAAAACATGACCGGTATTTTTGCAATCATTTCCCGTTCTGCTTTTTTTGTAATCAGTTTTTCACTGACTGCTATATATTTTAAACTGTCTCCCGACTTGATGCCGGTATGGATAACCATAAAGAAGAAATTAAGATTGAATTGATTAAGGATTAATCACATCTTTTTCTACCCGGCCAACTCCTATAAATCTTTTGAGCCAATATGGATCAAATATATCGCTGATGGTTACCCCCTCAGAACTTCCAGCATGAACAAATTTATTATTTTGAAGATAAATTCCTACATGTGAAACGCCTCCACGTGTATTGAAAAATAATAAATCTCCTTCCTGCATATCGGTTCTTGAAATAAGATTTGAAAACTTGTATTGAGACCTTGCCGTTCTTGGCAAAGTCATATTATACATCGCCGAAAAAAAGGATTGGGTAAATGCAGAACAATCAATACAATTTTTTGTAGAACCACCCATGCAATAACGGGTTCCATACCACTCATCTATATATTCAATTAGTTTAATATTGTTCACCTCTTCAATTTCTATATCCAACAGAATGGAATACTTTATCTGCGTTAAAGAAGCTTTCTCTATAGCGGGGATGCTTATGCTAGTTGAAACATCTTTTATTGCTGGCTGACTGACTGTTTCTTTTTTAGTCTTTATTTCTGTAGCCTGCGTATTTTCAGCTAGAACCGGCTGGTCCAAAGAAATTTGCTCTATAAAATTGGGAGCAGGTTGCGCTACATTATCCAACTTTTTTTTAATGAACCCAGTGTTTACAGTTGAATTAAAATCCTTTCCTAATCCAATTTTTTGCATACTGCTGCAACTTGTAAATACAAGCATGCCAACAACATATATTAAATTAAATCTATTCATTTCTATTGGGAAGAATTGAGCCCGAATCTATCAAAAATAACTAAGTTTTTAAAATGTGGATATTATTTAACCGAAATTTGTGGATTACACTTCAACTAATTGTTTATTTGCCTGAGACAGATTTGGTTTAATCACTTACAAATTCTTAATAATCTGATCAGCATTTTACAAGGATTTATTTTTTTGGAATACAGGCAGGATTTTAAAAACTACTACCCATAGATGAAATTTTCTCACTTACACGTACATACTCAATTTTCTCTGTTAGATGGGGCAGCTCCTATTCAAAGCTTGTATAAAAAAGCTATTGCAGACAATATGCCGGCGTTGGCTATTACTGATCATGGCAATATGTTTGGTGCTTTTGCTTTTGTAGCAGAAGCTTATAAGCATAAAGATGAAAACGGAAACGTGAAGGTGAAACCGATTGTTGGTTGCGAATTTTATGTCACCAGTGATCGTCATCGTAAAACATTTACAAAAGATGATAAGGATAAACGATATCATCAATTATTGCTGGCAAAAAATGAAACTGGTTATAAAAACCTGACCAAACTTTCTTCCTATGGTTTTTTGGAAGGTTATTACAGCAAATACCCACGGATTGACAAAGAACTGATCCTTCAATATCATGAAGGCCTGATAGCCACAACCTGTTGCCTTGGAGCCATGGTTCCCCAGGCCATTTTAACCCAAAGTGAAGCTGCTGCTGAAAAAGAATTCAAATGGTGGCTCGATTTATTTGGTGAAGATTATTATGTAGAATTTCAGCGGCACGGAATGGCCGATCAGGACAAGGTTAATGAAGTATTGGTAAAATTTGCACGAAAATATAATGTAAAGATCATTGCCAGTAACGATTCGCATTATGTTGATCAGGACGACTTCACAGCCCACGACATTTTATTATGTATCAATACCGGAGAAAAATTAGCCACTCCTGCCCTTCGTGAATTTAATGATGACGACATCAGCATGAAGGATAAACGTTTTGCGTTTCCCAACGATCAGTTTTATTTTAAGAGTACACAGGAAATGAGTAAACTCTTTGCTGATTTGCCGGAAGCAATAGATAACACTAATGAAATAGTCAGCAAGGTTGATTTATTGGATTTGAAAAGAGATATACTTTTACCGGCTTTCCCAATTCCCAAAGAATTTCAGATACACCAGGAAAGTAATCTGAATCAGTGGGAATATTTGAAACATATTACTTATGAAGGAGCCAAAGGTCGATACAGTGAGATCACGGAAGAAATAAGAGAACGGATCGACTTTGAACTTTTTACGATAAAGACGATGGGCTTTGCCGGTTACTTTTTAATTGTAAGTGATTTTATAAAAGCCGGTCGGGATTTGAATGTAATGATCGGTCCGGGTCGTGGTTCTGCTGCTGGAAGTGTGGTTGCCTTTTGTATTGCCATCACCAATATTGATCCGATCAAGTACAATTTACTTTTTGAAAGATTTCTGAATCCCGACCGAAAATCCATGCCCGATATAGATACGGATTTTGACGATGAAGGTCGTCAGAAAGTGATTGATTATGTGGTGGAGAAATATGGCAAAAGCCAGGTGGCACAGATCATTACGTATGGTACAATGGCCGCCAAAATGAGTATCAAAGATGTTGCCCGTGTAATGGATCTGCCTTTATCCATTTCAAATTCGTTGACTAAAATGATTCCGGATAAACCGGGTATCGAATTGAGGCGGGTTTTACATGCCCCTTTAAATGCAAAAGAAGGAGAGAAATCCCTGGAAGAAAAAGACGGTGTAACAGCAGATGAATTAGTGAATGTAAAAAAGATCCGGGAAATTTATGCAAGCGATAGTTTGGAAAGCAGGGTATTACATGAAGCAGAACGGTTGGAGGGATCTGTACGAAATACCGGGATACATGCTGCCGGTATCATCATTGCCCCACAGGATCTGACCGACCTTATTCCGGTTTGTATAGCCAAGGATTCAAACCTGTGGGTAACGCAGATTGAAGGAAGTATTATCGAAGATGCCGGTGTGTTGAAGATGGACTTTTTAGGCCTTAAGACCCTAACGGTGATTAAAAATGCATTGGTATTAATCAAACAAAACCATGGCATTACAATAGATATCGACACAATACCTTTAGATGATGAGAAAACATTTAAACTATACCAACAAGCAGATACCATTGGAACTTTTCAGTTTGAAAGTCCGGGTATGCAAAAATATTTGCGGGAATTAAAGCCCGATAAATTTGGCGACCTCATTGCCATGAACGCCTTATACCGTCCCGGTCCTATTGCCTATATTCCCAATTATATTGACCGTAAGCATGGACGTGAAAAAATTGAATATGACCTTCCGGACATGGTTGAATACCTGGAAGAAACCTATGGCATTACCGTTTACCAGGAACAGGTGATGCTGCTTGCGCAAAAACTTGCCGGATTTAGTAAAGGAGATGCCGATGTATTGAGGAAGGCCATGGGGAAAAAGCAGATTGCGGTATTGAATAAAATGAAAGCACAGTTTATTGAAGGGGCAACGGCCAAAGGAAGTCCGAAAGATAAACTGGAAAAAATTTGGAGCGACTGGGAAGCCTTTGCACAATATGCATTCAATAAATCTCACTCTACCTGTTATGCGATGGTTGCTTACCAGACAGCTTATTTAAAAGCACACTATCCAGGGGAGTTTATGGCCGCTGTACTCAATAATGCCGGCACCATAGAAAAGATTACTTTTTTCATGGAAGAATCAAAGCGTATGGGCATTCCTGTTTTAGGACCTGATGTAAATGAATCATTGATAGGATTTGCAGTGAATAAAAAAGGGGAGATCCGTTTTGGATTAGGTGGTTTAAAAGGTGTGGGTGAAGCAGCCGTAGAAAGCCTGATTGAAGAAAGAGATAAGAACGGACCATTTAAAGATATTTTTGATTTGATTAAACGGGTTAACCAACGTTCGGTCAATAAAAAAACATTGGAAAGTCTGGTTTATGCCGGAGCTTATGATGAATTTAAAGAATTACACCGGGCACAATATTTTAATATACCTGATGGTGACAGTATAAACTCGCTGGAAAAAATCATCAAATTCGGAAGTGCATTTCAACAACATGCAAGCACTTCCTCCAATACGCTTTTCGGAGATTTACCAATGGTGCTGGATATTCAGCCTCCTAAAATTCCGGATTGTCTAAAATGGCCCTTGATTGTACAATTAGATTATGAAAAAGAAGTGACCGGCATATTTCTGAGTGGGCATCCGCTTGATCATCACAAATTTGAGATCAAACATTATGGTATCATTCCTATTGCAGAATTTAATGAGTTTAAAGAAAATTTAGAAATTCAACCAAACCCCGGAAGACCAATCAGGTTGATTGGTTTGGTTACTTCTACCCAGCACCGGGTTACAAAAACCGGAAAGAAATTTGGCATTTTAACGATTGAAGATTACTCTGGCAAAACAGAGTTCTTCTTATGGAGTGAAGACTATCTGAAGTATTTAGCCTATCTGCAACCCGGGAGTTCCTTATTCATCAATGGCGCCATGAAGAAGCATTCATATAAGCCGGAATTTGAATTTAAAATTGCAAGTATTTCGCTGGTAGAAACCATCAAGAAAAATTTGACCAAACAAATTCAGATTAATATGGAGGCAAACCAGGTTTCAAATGAACTGGTACAGTTTCTGGATAAAAATGTGAAGAATAATCCAGGAAAGTCGACACTGAAATTTATTTTGATAGAACCTACGCTGAAATGTAAAATCAGTCTTTGTACCATCGAGAATGGATTTGAAATGAATGACGAAATGTCGGATTTTTTGGAAAAACATCCCGAATATGACGTTCAGGTGTTAACAAACTAACTTGCTAAATGACACGACAACCGATTTAACGGAATGGCTTTAAATTTGCAAACAAAAAACAACTTAAATACAATACTAATTATGGCTAAAGAATTTACAGACGCAAACTTTCAGGCAGACGTTATAAGCTCCGATAAATTAACAGTAATTGATTTTTGGGCCGAATGGTGCGGACCATGTCGTGCAATAGGACCAGTTATTGAAGAACTGGCAAAAGAATATGATGGAAAAGTAAATATCGGTAAACTGGATGTGGACAACAATCCACAGGTAAGCATGAAGTATGGCATTACCAGTATTCCGGCTATTTTATTTATTAAAAATGGTGAAGTAGTAGATAAATTAGTAGGTGCACAACCCAAAGGGAATTTTGTAAAGAAGATTGAATTGCATAAATAAAAATCGTTCAATAAATAAAAATCCCTCGCCATAGGCGGGGGGATTTTTTTATGCATATAGATTTTTAATGTTGTACACTCATTAAAGCTTTGGGATCGTGTTTGTGTTTAAATAAAAAGAAAAATAATATAGCAACTACAAGTGAATAAACGGCAAAAGCATTCCATATTCCCTGCCAGTCTTTCACATGATCTGAAGAAACAAAATAAGTATCTATCACATAGCCACTCACTTTACTTCCTAAAAAAGCACCTACTCCATTTGTCATCATCATAAATAATCCTTGAGCACTCGACCTGATTTTAGAATCGGTAGTGGTTTCAATAAATAATGACCCTGAAATATTAAAGAAATCAAATGCCATTCCATAAACGATACATGACAGTATGATCATCCATAATCCATCATATGGATCAGGATTACCATAGGCAAACAATGCAAATCGTAATACCCATGCGATCATTGAAAACAACATCACTTTCTTAATTCCGAACCTTTTCAGAAAGAACGGAATAGTAAGGATAAAAACTGTTTCAGAAATCTGTGAAATAGACATGATGATGGTTGAATATTTGACCACCAACGAATCGGCATATTTAGGTATGGCACTGAAATCATTTAAATAAGAATCGCCATACATATTGGTTAACTGTAATGCCGCACCTAAAAACATAGAAAATATAAAGAACAAAGCCGTTTTATAACTGGCAAAAAGTTTGAAAGCAGTTAATCCCAATTGCTCCATAAATGATGCATCTTTTGCAATTGTTTTTTGCGGTGGACATTTAGGTAAAGTAAAAGAATAGATGCCTAATAGAATAGCTACAACACCGGCAATCAGAAATTGATTTGCATTTGCTTTGCTACCCGAAAGATTAGTGGTCCACATAGCTACTATAAAACCAATGGTTCCCCAAACACGGATAGGAGGAAAAACTTTAACGACATCAAAATGGTTGTTTTTTAAAATGTTATACGCAATCGAATTAGATAAAGAAATGGTTGGCATATAAAAAATCATGGCCAGAAATATCACATAATACAATGTTTCAGGATCATTTACCATGGGCACATAGAATAACACCAACCCATATAAAATATGTAAAATCCCATAAAGTCTTTCCGCATTCAACCATTTATCAGCAATAATTCCTGCCAGGGCCGGCATAAAAAGCGATGATAGTGCAAGCGTAGAAAAAATTGCTCCAAACTGAGCACCTGTCCACCCTTTGGCATTAAAACAATACGTACCAATCGTGATCAACCATGCACCCCAAACAAAAAATTGCAAAAAACTCATTATAGTAAGACGAAACTTAATATTCATTTTATGTTTTTTATGGATTGTAAATATATAAAAATGTATGAGGGCACAACATCTCCTGATAAATCATAATGTATATTGAAGGCTTTAAGGCAAGTTGTTTTTGTTTTGGAGAGGGAAGATATTCTTTTATTACGAAATTTATTATCCGCTAAAAAAAATGGGTGATAATACAAAAATATATTTTGCATAAATAATAGTATTGCCGTTACCATTTTTTAATTTCTTTGGTCTTAGGACTTTTGTGTATTCTTTGTGGTTAATGATTTTTTTTAGCATAAAGAATACACAGAGAATCACAATGCCGTGTAACACCGTGCCCACCGTGGTTCTTTTTTTTACTACAGAGTACAAAAAGCATCCGTCAGTTAATGCCTGTACAGGTAGCAGGGATTAACATTTATGAAGCCAGCACCTTAAATTTAGAATGAACCAATAATTTTAAAATCCGGATTTAAACAATAAATTACATAAAGGTTTTATTTAAAAAGCCTATTTTTTTGTCTAAACATTATCAGTTTTGAAACTAATTTATTCTAAAATATTTTTTTTGTTTTTTATCTTTTTCTATGCAGTAAGTAATTTGGATGCACAAAAGATTAAACAAAATCAATCACTGAACGGTGAACGTTGCGGAACGATGAAACAACTGGAAGAATTAATGGCTATTAATTCGGAAGTAAGGGCCAGGTATTTGCAATCGATCCAGGAAGCACAAAAAAAACCATCTCAAACTATTACACCTGGTTCAGAAACAAAAAGGACTTCAGCCATCTTGACAATCCCTGTTGTTTTTCATATTGTTTTAAAAAATCCATATATCATTACAGATGCTGATATTCAAGCGCAAATTGACCGAATAAATCTTGATTTTTCAGGTAAGAATCCGGATAGTACAAATGCTTCGCTATTTTATGCTTCTCGAGGAAGTTCTGAAATACGTTTTTGTTTAGCCAAAAGAGATCCTGGCGGAAATTTGACCAATGGAATAGAACGTAAAACCAGTGCCACAATGTATACGACCAACACAAGTGATCCAATAAAAATTTCTACTCTTGGTGGCTTAGATGCATGGAATGCCGGCAACTATTTAAATATTTGGATAGGAGAAGGTGATGGACTTGGTTATTCAACTTTCCCCAATACTACCCTGCCTTCTCAGGACGGTATTGTTATTAATTTGTCGGGAACATCTACAAATGCTTGTTATACTAATATCAATTATAATCTTGGGAGAACCGTAACACATGAA
>JAYWCV010000315.1:0-17480 GCA_043780275.1 Chitinophagaceae bacterium | reverse complement strand
TTGTTTTGACAATGCCGAAGAAATGCGGGCCGCTTTTGCCGATGAAAGTGAAGACAATATTTACAGCCGCTTCAGCAATCCCAACGTACAGGAGTTTACAGATAAAATGTGTGCATTGGAAGGAGCCGAAGCCGGCTATGCCACTGCATCTGGCATGGCTGCGGTGTTTGGTTCTTTTATGGCTTTACTTAAAAGCGGTGACCATTTACTGGCATGCCGTTCACTCTTTGGCAGCACCCATAATATCATTACCAAATACCTGCCGAAATATGGTATCGAACACAGTTATGTAGATGCATCGGCCGGCATCGAAGAATGGAAAAAACAAATTCGCCCCAATACAAAAATGATTTTTATTGAATCGCCTACCAATCCCGGTTTGGATATTCTGGATATAAAAGCATTAGCAGATTTAACGAAACAACATCATATCATCTTGAATGTGGACAATTGTTTTGCAACACCGATTGGCCAACAGCCCATTGCACTGGGTGCCGACCTGGTAATGCACAGTGCCACCAAATGGCTGGATGGACAAGGTCGGGTTTTGGGTGGTGTCATCGTGGGTAAAAAAGAATTGATCCAGGAAATTTACCTGTTCTGCAGAAATACCGGACCAGCTTTATCGGCCTTCAATGCATGGGTATTGAGCAAAAGTTTGGAAACACTGGATGTGCGTATGGAAAGACATACTACCAATGCAGCTTGGATCGTGGACCAATTAACAACAAATGAAAAAATTCAGAGGTTGAAATATCCTTTCCTTGCATCTCATCCGCAATTTGAAATTGCCAAAAAACAAATGAAAAGCGGCGGAGGCATTTTTTGTTTCGACCTGAAAGGAGGTTTGGCTGCCGGTAAACTATTTTTAAATAAATTAACCATGCTTTCCATGACGGCCAACCTCGGTGATACCCGCAGCATCGCTTCGCATCCGGCAAGTACCACCCATGCAAAACTGACTGAAGAAGAAAGACAGGCGGTAGGTATTGGTCCGGGACTGATACGTATTTCAGTAGGTCTCGAACATCGGGAAGATATTTTGCAGGATATTCTGCAGGCTCTGGAAGCAGTTTAGATATTTTTTTCTTCCATCCATTTTTTTAGAATAGCTGATATGGCTGTCGCTTCAATCAAAAATCCGTCGTGTCCGTAATCGGATTGGATGATTTCGAGACTCGAATTGGAAATATATTTAGCCAGAAATTCCTGTTCGGGCAGTGGACAAAGAATGTCACCTTCGATGCCAATGATCAGGGTTGGTTGTTGAATACTGTTCAATGCTTCTTGCAGACTTGCAAACCGGTTGCGGGCAATATTATGACTGTCCATCGTTTTTGTAAGCAGCCAGTAGCTTTGTGCATTAAACCGCTCGGCCAGTTTATTTCCCTGGTAATTGATATAAGATGCAGCTTTGAAATTATCGATTTTTGTAAAATCAGGATCTGTCTGCTTCATAGAAAAAGTATGATAGTTGCGGTAAGACAGCATACCAATTCCACGGGCAGCTTTTATGCCGTTTGCTCCAGCCGATATGGACTCGTCTCTCAGACTGGCATCTGCTTCCAACGCTAAACGTTGGGTTGCATGAATAGCAATACCCCAGGCACTTTCAGAGGCTGATGTAGTAATTACAAAACAATTTTGAATAACCGATGGCTCCATGATGGCCCATTCCAAAACCTGGTAACCACCCATGCTGCCACCCATGAGCAGTTTTATTTTTTCGATGCCCAATTCTTTACGCAACAGCATATTTGTATGCACGATATCGCGGATGGTAACCAATGGAAAGTCTGAGTAAAAAGGTTTTTGTGTATCCGCATTGATGCTAAGCGGACCACTACTGCCATAACAACTACCGATAATATTGACACAAACAATAAAATGTTCATCGGGATTGATGATACAGTGATCACCCACCAAACCTGGCCACCAACTGAACACATCACTGTTAGCTGTAAGTGCATGGCATACCCAGACCACATTATCTTTTTGTTGATTGAGAGTACCATAGCTATGATAGGCGATAGTCAATCCGGGTAAAGTCTGTCCATTTTCCAATTGAAATGGTTCATGTATGATAAACTCCTTGCGCATAAATAAATAAATGAATGGCCGCAAAAATAAGTTGAAATTTTTAAACCTGATTTGGGATGTTTAAACCACGTAGCGATTACAATTTAATTTGAAAACAATAAAATTAAATTATTGAAAACAAGAAACAGTAAAATTTGAAGTAATCAAATATCCATATCTGTTTTTCAAACTTTTCTAAATAAATAGGATGAATTATAAAATGACTGATAATGGTTTTAATAATGCAATTTTAGACTTATTGACATTTGCAAAACAAGAAGCATTCATAAATTCAATCGTTGCTAAAATTACAAAAAATGGTGTTGACGAAAATTCCTTGGTTAAAAAATTTGATGAAGATTTTTTAACAGCAGAAACAAGGATAAAGGACTTGCCATAAGAGTTTTATGGTATGACTGATTTGAACTATATTTTAGGGCCAGAAAAACCTAGTAAAGAGTGAGGTTTATATTCATTTGATATTTTGTGCCTTGGTAGCTGTTTTCTTTCAACAACCACAAATTTTCAGCTTTTGTAACTATATTGTTTAACATTTCTCCGATAATTTTTTATTAAAAGCTGTAAAAAACTGACCATTAACTGCAATTATTTAAATGGATACTAAAGATATCATTGACTATTATGACAGCTTCGTTATAGATCAGCTTGAATCCGGAATAAACGATAGGGTTTATACCTTGTTCGAAAAATTGCAGAGGTTCGGGTTGAAGTCCGATTCGAATGTCCTTGAGTTGGGATGCGGGATTGGCACCATGACTTTTTTATTGTCCCGCAATGTAAGAAAAGGAAAAATTGAGGCTGTTGATATTAGCCCGGAGTCCATCCGTTTTGCAATGAATCGGATTGGCAAGCCTAATATCTCTTTCCATACTGATGATGTTATATGCTATATTCCTTCCATGCAGGATATTGATTATATTCTTTTATTTGATCTTATTGAGCATATTCCCATTGAAAGGCATTTCGTACTTTTTCAGAACTTGGCAAACAGTTGTTCAGAACATACCAAGATCATGATAAATATACCTAATCCGGAATACATCAACTATGATATTGAAAACAATCCGGCGGCACTTCAAATCATAGACCAACCTTTGCCGTTGAAGGTGATACTGGCCAATATAGAAAATGCCGGTTTAACACTTAGTTTTTTTGAAACATACAGCATTTGGATTGAAAACGACTATCAGTTCTTTGTCATAACTAAAAAGAAAGCTTTTAAAGAAACTAAATTAAGTGATAAACGATCATTTTTTCAAAAAGTGATTATGAAAATGAGAAGAACTTTTATTAAACTTAAATACAATTACCATTAACTCTCTTCTTCGCCTTTCTGTAATTTCCCATTCATAAAGCATACTGTTCACGCCTTGGTTGGTGTTTTCTTCCACCAACCACTTGTATGAAAGACAACTAATCTTATTTAATTTGAGAATACCTGCATTCATCACAGAATATCCTCAATTCTTCAGCTCCAGTATGAAGGGATGGCATAAATTATTAGCAGATGATAAGTATAAAGACATTATCATAAACAGTCTTCACTTTCTGCTAGAAGAAAAATGCATCAAACTTTATTTATTTGTTATCATGCCCGATCATATTCATTTAACCTGCCTTCCGGCAGGTAGATTGGGGATTTATTATTCATCACGATGATTAACCATAGATTGGTGGTTGGTGGACGAAAAACACCAACGGCATAAAGCTCTGCTTGTTATAAGCAACAATCCGTTTTCAAGAACTCAATTTTCCGATTTGTTTAATGTAGAATTTATACTCAACTTTAATTAAAATTTAATGATGTCATGAATAATCTGAAATAAATGAAAACACATTTCAATTCGATCATCATAGCATTGGCCATAATAATTTCAGCATTTAGTTTTTCAAATGCTTTTAAAAACAGGCACAAAGCAAGCAATACTATATCTGTAACGGGGCTTGGCAGCAAGGATTTTGTTTCTGATCTGATAGTTTGGAGTGGCTCGTTTATTAAAAAAAGCACCAACCTGAAAGAGGCCTATGCAGCACTTGATATAGACCGGGAAAGCATTAAAAACTACCTTCTTGCAAAAGGGATCAAGTCGGAAAATATTATTTTTTCTGCAGTTGAAATTCAAAAGGATTTTGATGAGGTTTTTGACAATGCCGGTAACCGGATCAAAAGTACTTTTACTGGATACCGTCTTACTCAAAACATACAGATTGAATCGTCCGAAGTAGATAAGGTTGAAGAAATTTCAAGACAAGTCAGCGAGTTGATCAATACGGGAATCGAATTTTATTCAAATGCACCTCAATATTATTATACCAAATTGGCTACATTAAAAGTGGAGATGATTGCAGAAGCCACTAAAGACGCCAATACCCGTGCTGAAAATATTGCTGAAAATGCCGGAAGTAAAGTGGGCAGTTTAAAGAATGCAAGTATGGGGGTTTTCCAGATTGTTGCACAAAATTCTGCAGAAGAATATTCATGGGGAGGATCATTCAATACGGATTCAAAAAGAAAAACAGCCACTATTACGGTTAAGTTGGATTATGAAACCAATTAATTAATCCAGCATCAATCACAAAAATTAGCATGGAAATAAATCATCTAGAAGATGAAAATTTTGAGCAGCAAGATTTTACAAAAAACGGTTTACCCGCAGGTGAATATGAAAACTGCCATTTTACCAATTGTAATTTCTCCAATACCGATCTGTCAAAAATAAATTTTTCAGATTGTGTTTTTGCCGGCTGCAATATAAGCCTGACTAAACTGATAAAAACATCTTTGAATAATGTTCAATTTAAAGGCTGCAAATTATTGGGAATCCATTTTCAGGATTGCCAGGAAATTCTGTTCAGTGTTCATTTCGAAGACTGTCTTCTAAACCTGTCATCGTTTTATAAACTCAACCTTAAAAATACGCATTTCAAAAATTCGAGCTTGCTGGAAGTTGATTTTGCTGAATGCGATCTGACAGCTGCAGTTTTTACAAATTGCGATCTGGCAAATGCAAATTTTGACAATACAATACTTGAAAAAGCTGACTTTCGGACATCATTCAATTACTCCATTGACCCGGAAAAAAATCGGATTAAAAAAACAAAATTTTCGATGTCGGGTATTACTGGGCTTCTGCTTAAATATGATATTGAGATTGAATAAATTCAGACTGTAACTGAAAAATATTTTTTCACACACCGATCACAGTAATTCCTTCATGGGTCAGTTCTAATGATTCAATGGCCAGATCACTGCTTTCTGCTAAAAGTACCGGACCTGCATATTTCACCGGAAAAGCATTTTTCAGCTTCCAGGAAATGATTGGTTCATGATTTTCATTTAATAAAGAAATAACTACATCCCTTCGTTCAATAGTTCCCATTTGTTTGGTATTGATCCAGCTAAAAAAATCCAGATCGTCGGCAACAATGCCTCGTTTCAACACAATATTGGAATACTTTTTCAACCCCGGAATTTTCCGGAAACTGTCTTCGGGGCTTGAACCTTCTCTGAATGAGACAGCTTCAATTTCAATATTGAGGCCGGAGACTTCTGAAAAGCCTATCCTTGCCCCACCCCATTCAACCTGGAAGTGATAATGACTGATCATATTTTGTGACATAAAAAAAGGTTTTATGATGAAAAAATAAAACAGCAGTAATAAAATAATAATCAATAGGAATAATAATACATAGTCCATGACTAGACAATTGAATCAATAAAATACAAAAATAAAACCGGAAATAAAATTCCGCTATTCTAACATATTGATCATTTGATTTTTTTATGACAACGACTAGTTATAACAATCCACCCATCCAATCTTTTAAAGGCTGGGAAAGCATGCTGAACAAGATATGGACCGATGCCAAAAAAATTGCCGAGTTGATTGAACAGTTGACGGAGAGCAGGTAATGGGAATATTTTTCGGAAGCAAAATAAGGCAACTACTTCTGGAATCTTCATGGCTTCATTGAGCATACAAACTATCATCCGGGACAGATTGTACTTTAAAAAATCTATTGCTCTAAATTTTTCGTCGATGCTATGAGAAATAACATATCTATTGCAGTTTTATTTAACCGAAACAGAAAGTCTGCCTGTTTTTAGCCCTGTTTTTTAATTTCCGGAATTTATTAGTACATTGATCTATAATTCATGCATACCTGAAAACACCCAATTCCCTATCAGTTCATTAATAATGATACTATAGACCCGTGAATACGTATTTACTTTTAAAATGAAATCTGTTTTAATATAAAAACGTCATCGTAAAACTAAATGAAATGAAAAAATCAATCGAGTTTCTTTACGGAGTAATTGCTTATGTCATTTTCCTAGTTGCTTTTCTTTATGCCATAGGCTTTGTCGGAAATTTTATGGTTCCCAAAACCATTGACAATGGTTCGGAAAAAGACTTCATGCAGGCATTGCTGATCAATGTCTTATTATTAAGCTTGTTTGCCATTCAGCATAGTATTATGGCCAGGCCGGCTTTTAAAAAATGGTGGACGGGTATTATAAGCCCTGCCATTGAACGCAGTACATATGTATTACTCTCCAGTTTGGTTTTGCTTTTACTATACTGGCAATGGATACCAATAACACCGGTAATTTGGGAAGCTGAGAACCAAACCGTAATCCTGATTTTAACAGGCGTATTTTTTTTCGGATGGCTTGTGGTATTTCTTTCCACGTTCATGATCAACCATTTTGAATTGTTTGGATTGAAACAGATCTATGAAAATTTGATTAACAGGCAATCGCAGCATTCAGCATTTAAGACAAATTTCTTTTACAAAATAGTGAGACACCCGATCATGCTGGGCTTTATCATTGCATTCTGGGCAACCCCTGTTATGACATTGGGTCACCTGATATTTTCGATAATCACCACCCTGTATATATTAATTGCCGTACAGTTTTTAGAAGAAAAAGATCTTGTCAGGTTTCATGGAAAAGATTATGAAGAATACCAGAAGAAAGTGCCCATGATCATTCCATTTACCTGAAAAACATAGGCTGGATAAAAACATTCCCTGACCGCATGTACGGTCAGGGAATGTTTTTGAATCCTCATTTACGGCAATCTGTCGTCTACAGGAAACAATCCACTAACCCGGCATTTTGCTGAATAAAATTACAGAACGTACAAGTGTGCGACGCAACGGGTGCCTCATAGGAGTTAAAAAGCCGGCTTACAAAAAAACAAACATCCAATCCGCAAAACGCTAGTCTGTTGGCTGCGTGCCAGATAGAATTTTTTTTCTTCTATAGCATAAATCCATTAACCTTGCTGTTTTATTGAAAGTATGAAAATTAAATCCTGTTCGAAAAACGACATAGCCGAATTGCTTTTTATTTCAATTCAATCGTATACTGATCATTATACACATCTGTGGCATGACCAGGGTGAATTTTATATTGACTTGAATTTTAACAGGGATAGGCTGCTCGAAGAACTGGCAGATCCGAATGCGCTTTTTTATCTGCTCTATTTTGAAAATAGCCTTATTGGTTATTTAAAATTAAATGCAGACAAGGGGTTCGAAAATTATCAGCCGGCTGATGCACTTGAACTGGAACGGATTTATTTGATTAAAAAAGCAACGGGAAAAGGGATAGGAAAAATGGTCATAGATTTTGTAGATGGTTTTGCACGGAAAAAGAATAAAAAAATTGTCTGGTTAAAAGCGATGGACAGCAGCAAATCAGTTGACTTTTACAGGAAACAGCAATTTAATATCTGCAGTGAATTTTACCTGACTTTTTCACAAATGAAAGACGAATATAAACGGATGTTTGTGATGTATAAAGAAATATAAACAGGCAGCAACAGTTGCTTTCTGGCAGACGTATACGTAAAGGACATACACAGTATATTTAGTTGAAGTTTGACAAGGCACGGTATCATTTCTATAACCGAAGGCGGCAAATCAACTTCAGGCCGGATGCAATATTTAATCATTCACCACAATAATACCTTCATGGGTCAGTTAATTGTTTCAACAGCCATATCACTGCCAGTTGCCTTTTTAATACCCTATTAATAACTGATTAACTTTATTAACTTAGTTTTCACTGCAGACTGGTAAACAATTCCAGAAAGGCAGCCATTATTTTTCAGTATGAATATGGAAAAAAATTATATCGCCATCAACAAACAGTTTTGGAACAATAAGACCGACATCCACCTAGAATCTGCATTTTATAATATGGAAGGATTCTTAAAAGGGAATACTTCGTTGAATGATATTGAACTGAATCTGCTGGGCGATATAAAAGGAAAAAGCATCCTGCATTTGCAATGTCATTTCGGACAGGACAGCATTTCGCTTGGCCGGCTTGGCGCACTGGTTACCGGAGTGGATTTTTCGGATAAAGCCATTGAACGGGCTAAAGAATTGGCTGAAAAAACAACTATCGATTGCCGGTTTATCTGTTGCGACATTTATGATTTACCAAATCATCTTAACCAGCAATTTGATATTGTATTTACTTCTTACGGCACCATCGGTTGGTTACCCGATCTGGATAAATGGGCACAAATCATTTCAAAATTCTTAAAGCAAGGGGGCCAATTCGTTTTTGCAGAATTTCATCCGGTGGTATGGATGTTTGATGACAATTTTGAAAAAATAGGATACAATTATTTCAATGCCGGTGCCATCATAGAAACCGAAACCGGAACTTATGCCGACAAGGATTCAAAACTTGTACAGGAATTTGTTGGATGGAACCATCCAATCAGTGAAGTGTTGACCAGTCAGCTCAAACACGGAATGGAATTAATATCATTTGAAGAATTTGATTATTCACCTTACCCTTGTTTCAATCATATCGAAGAATATGAACCGAAAAAATACCGCATCAAACATCTGGACAATAAGATTCCCATGGTTTATGCAATTGTGGCGACAAAGAAATAAAATTCAAATGTTCAAACTCACCTCACAATTATTTCATCAATAAATAAATGCGAAGGGCTACCCGCACTTTCATGCCAGACAGGTAAATGGCCGCCATTCAATGCTTTGATGCGAAGCCATCTTGTATTTAATTGAAGTTGTGTTCCCATTTCCTTAACCTCTGCTTTTCCTTCTTTGGTATCGATTGTGTTCGCAATCCTTTTTATTTCTGTAAAAATTTTCCCATCATTACTGGCTTCAATAATGAGCTCTTTCGGATAAATAATCCACGGACTAACGTCCTGCAATACATGTATGCCGACATAGTTCACGGGTCTTTTCGACTTCAGGTCAATGATGGCTTCAAAATCATTGTCGTAATAACTGTGCCACTCACCGGTACGCCAGTTGGTGGTTCCAATGATGCCGTCAATCAATGCATCGGTGCCACCCGCCGTGTACATGGGATGTACAGTTGAAAGCACGGTAATGATTTTGTCATCCGGCATCTGATGAAATTGTTGAGATACTGTCTTACTCATCACTTCGCCTCTTTTTACATATACATCCACCGAGCTGCTTCTTTCAATGCTAAAAGGTTTTATGTATTTCACAAATACAGAACGTATATCGGGCCGCATGATGCGGTAATAGATGTCGGTGCCGGCTTCAATGCTTTTTAATTTTACCTGCAGATCTTTTTTGAATTTATTACTGGCCATATCAAAGTAAGGAACGGCAACAATCTTATTTTTTTCTATCCTGCTTGGCGGCATATCCGCTTCATTTACTCCCCTGCTTTTATTGGGTTGGTCGCCGACGATAAATTCAATTTCTCCACCTGTCATAATATCCTTATGAGATATAAATGTTTTAGAATAATTTTTTGCATTCAACTTTATGCTCTGCACATAAAAGTCTTTCTCATTTTTCCGGTTAGCTTTTATCAAAAACGACTTTCCGTTTTCCAAATTAATTTTTACGGATTCAAATAGTGGAGTGCCAAAAACATAATTTCCATCACCGGGAGTCACTGGATAAAAACCCATGGCACTCAGCACATACCAGGCACTCATCTGTCCGCAGTCCTCATTACCAATTAATCCATCCGGCGTATTGGTATAAAATTCCTTGCAGATCTGATGAATAATCTCTTCTGTCCGCCAGGGTTTTCCGGCATAATTAAACAGGTAAGCCATGTGGTGACTGGGTTCATTGCCCTGTGCATATTGCCCTATCAGACCGGTTACATCGGCCTGATCCCTTCCGGTAGTTTTTGAGGAAGTGGTAAACAACTCATTCAATTTTTCGGCAAATTTTTCTTTTCCTCCCATCAGTTTGATAAGACCTTCCACATCCTGTGGTACGGCAAAACTGTACTGCCAGCTGTTTCCTTCGGTATAAAAATTATTTACTTCTTTCGCATCGAAAGGAGTATACCACATGCCCTGCACTTTTCCCCGCATATGCATTGATGTGGGATCGTAGAGATTCTTATAATACTGTGCCCTTTCCATGTATTGCGCATATACTTTTTCATTGCCAGTGAGCCGGGCAAACTGTGCGATGCACCAATCATCGTATGCATACTCCAATGTTTTGGAAACCGATTCATGTTCTTTTTCATTGGATAAAAAACCCGACTCTATATAATGGTTGATACCAAACCTGTCGCTTTCGGCATAGGACCGCATGGCTTCCAGAGCCAACTTTTCATCAAAACCCCGGATGCCTTTCTGGTATGCGTCTGCAATAACCGGAACGGAATGATAACCGATCATGCAATAGGTTTCATTGCCACTCAATTCCCAAACCGGCAGCATGCCGCCATTTTTATACTGCGCTAAAAAAGTATTGATCCAGTCAGTTGTTCGTTGCTGATTGATGATCGTCATCAAAGGATGAAAAGCCCGGTAAGTATCCCATAAAGAGAATACCGTATAATTTGTAACCCCTTTGGCCTGGTGAACTTTTAAATCTGTTCCCCGGTATTTACCATCCAAATCCATATATATATTTGGGCTAAGCATCGTATGATACAGTGCCGTATAAAACACCGTTTGCTGATCGGCAGTGCCTCCGGTGATTTCTATTTTACCCAACTCTTTATTCCAAGAACCGGTTGCTGCATTTTTTATTTTTTCAAAATTCCAATCCGGTATTTCTGTTTTTAAATTTTGCATGGCTCCATCCATGCTTACAGCAGATATTCCAATTTTTACTTTTGTGGAATGATCTGCAGATAAATTCACTTTCACATAAGCCCTGATATCCTTACCTGTTGCGGTTTCCTCTACCTGATTCAGGATAACAAAATCTTCGATTTTTTCAAACTGCATGTAGAAATAAACGGTCTGATCCTGAGCCCAGCTTTTACTTCTGCGGTAACCCCTTATTTCTGTGTCACTGATTTTTTCAATGTGTGCATCCAGTACCTGGTCACGGTGCTTCAGGTCGATGAGAATATTTCCCTCATTAATATTTTCAGGAAAAATATATTGATGCATGCCCGAACGTAATGTAGTGGTAAGCCTGGCTTTGATATCATGCTTATCCAGCTTCACTTCATAATAACCCGGACTGGCTTTTTCATTTTCAGGCGAAAAGGAAGAAGCATAATCTTTATTCTCCCATTCTACTTTTCCGGTGAAAGGCATCAGTAATACATCACAATAATCGGCAATGCCGGTTCCACTCAGATGCGTGTGTGAAAATCCATAGATTTTATTATCGGAATAATGATAGCCACTGCAACCGTCCCATCCTTCCAGCCTTGTGTCCGGGCTTAACTGCATCATGCCGAAAGGCATACTGGCACCGGGATAGGTGTGACCATGACCACCGGTACCGATGAACGGATTTACCAGTTTGGCAAAGTCTTTTTGGGCAAACATTGAAATTGTTAAAATATTTAAACCAATCAGGAATGATAAACACTTCATATCAGGGGATTTGTTGCTTAAAGATAATTCACAAAATCTTTTTGAATTTTTTAATAGTTTCACCAATTCTATTATCAGCATCCATTTTTAAAATAAGAATTCATGAGATCATATACAATCAAAGAAATCAACGACCTGTTAAACGGTCAACTTGTTGGCGATACAACAAATCAGATAAACGGACCTGAACAATTGGAAAGAGCCGGCACGAATCATATCAGTTTTATCGGCAGTAAAAAATATGCACGTATTTGGGAAAGTTCAAAAGCCTGTGCGGCCATTATCAACGACAACTTGGATATTGAACCGGGTGAAAACCGTGCGTTGATCAAAGTAAAGAATGCAGACCTGGCCATGGCTAAAATATTGGAACTGTTCGATCCGGGACCTCCACAGTTTGATGAAGAAATTCATCCAACAGCCGTTATTCATAAAACGGCCACTATTGGTGCAGGTTGCAGAATAGGAGCCGGTTGTTTTATCGGGCGGAATGTGGTGCTGGGTGAGGGTTGTATCCTTTATCCAAATGTAACCATCATGGATGAAACCAAAATTGGTAAAGGAACTATTATCTGGTCGGGTACGGTTATCCGTGAACGATGCGAAATAGGAAGTTTCTGTATTTTTCATATCAATGTAAGTATTGGTGCAGATGGTTTTGGATACCGTCCAAGTGAAGATGGCAGGGGACTGGTGAAAATTCCACAGATTGGCAATGTGGTTATTGGTAATGCCGTAGAAATAGGCGCCAACTCCTGTGTTGACCGGGGCAAATTCAGTTCCACCATCATCGGTGACGGATGCAAGATTGACAACCTGGTTCAGATAGGGCATAACAGTATCATGGGTCGTTCCTGCATCATGGCTGGACATAGTGGGCTGGCAGGTTCCGTTATATTGGGCGATGGCGTCATCATTGGTGGCAGTGCTTCCATCAAAGATCATGTAACCATTCATTCAGGTGCAACGGTTGGAGCCGGTTCAGGTGTTATCGGCGATGTAGAAGCCGGCAAAACGGTATTGGGTTATCCGGCTACAGATGCAAGGGAGATGCTGAAACAATGGGTGGCATTGAAGAAATTAGTGCAGTAAATAATTAATATTGTTCGGTGAGACACCGACCAAGGGATAAAATAATTATTTTGGGAAAAACTAAACTTTACATCACAGTAACCAATAATTAAAATACCGTTGATTTGTCAATTTAAATTTATGAGACATCTTTTTTTGATTTTCTCGCTGATAGTTTGCTTTACTGCAAAATCTCAGGAAAGAGATACAATATTTTTGAAAAGGGTTTTAGAGGATACTCCTTATCATTTCTATAATGCTATTTATATTGACACAACCATTAAAGTAGGAAATAGAAAATCCATTATTGATTTTAGTTTCGATAATCATGACTCAACAACATATTTCAGAGAATTAGAAACTTTAAAGCCCCTTAAAAAAATTGCAGGCCTTCCAAAAGACTTTCCCAGGAAATGGGTTTTACTATACAAGTACAAAGATGAGTACTACACTTATGTGCCTTCTGAAGCCGGTGAAAATTTTAAATTTGAAATCACGGACAGTACAACAATTGACTATTCGATGGAAGGTCCTCAACCTAGTAAGGTTAATAATATAAAAGTATTGACAGCGAGAAAAATACTTATTCTACGGAATAATTATTGGAAAGGTAAAACAGTTGATATAAATATCATCGATAAAGACAAAGGCATTGCAATTTTCACTTTTTCCACAAAATATAATAAATCAGGGTACAAAACATTAATGGTGAGTATAGACAAAATCCAAAACTTTAAAACAATAATAAATTATTGTAAGACAGATAAAGTAAGAGAATTCGAATTTGATAAAATAGATTTTGAAGCTTTGGAGAAATAAATTTTGCCTGTATCATGATAATACCAACAACCTTTTTCTTTTATTAAATTTTAATGCCGTTGTTGGTGTTTTTCTTTCACCAACAACACAAGTTGTGTCCCATCGGGGTTTTCAGCGGATACACTTCCATAAAAAATCTTTTGCCTGAAACCCCGATGTGTAAATAATTTCTTCTTACAATCTGATTTCTAAAAAATACATTCCATTAAATCGGGGTTTCATGGAACTGATACTCAATTACAGTTCACTTCATATGAAAACCCCGCTTAGACACTTTTCTTTGTGTCCCGGCGGGGTTTTCATTACTAAGCAATCTTATTTCAATTGCTTCAAAATCGTTTCAATGGCTTTATCCAGTTGCGGATCACGGCCATTCAACTTATCCTCAAAACTGTTTACAATCAGTATATCCGGCTGCACTCCAACCGCTTCTAGATCCTTACCATCCAGGGTATAACAACCCCAAGCTGGCATACGGATGGACGACCCATCCACCAATCCGGCGGCACTGGTAAAGATGATCCAGCGATAAGTTTCGTTACCGATGATGGTTCCCAGTTTCAACGCTTTGAAACCCGCGGCAGTCATTTCAGCATCACTCAATGATTGTTCGTTGATCAATAAAACAATGGGCTTGTCGCTTGGTGCAAAATTGGATTGTGTTGCCAGTTTACCTTCCCGGTATTTCCATTTCAGATAGGATTTCTGACTCAGAAATTTCAACACTTCATCATGCACATTTCCACCGGTATTGTATCGCAGGTCAAGTATCAGTGCATCCTTGTCATCCAGCTCCTGCGTCATATCGTTGATGAATTGTTCCAGCTCGGGAACACCCATATTTTTCATATAACCATAAGCGATTTTTCCCTTTCCTTTTTCATCCACTTTTTTCTGGTTGGCATCTATCCATTCATCATACAGATTATTTGATACGGATGACTGCGGATGAATCAACACGTCATACGGAATAGAATTCCTTGTAAAAGTCAGCTTCAATTCCTTGTCAAGTGAGGGTTTGGTAAAATAAAAATTACGGTCGATATTTTTATCAACCGGTTCATCATTTACTTTCAGCAAAATATCCCCGGTCCTTACATCTACTGTTTTTCGATCAGCCGCAGAACGATCAACTACACGTATTACTTTATATGGATCGCTGTCAGAAAACAAAATTCCTGTTTCCAAAGTTCGGCTGCTTATGGAAATATTTTCATCATCACCTCCTGTATTGAACCCCTGATGGGACGAGTTCAATTCTCCTAATAAATCATTCAACAAAATCCGCAGATCGGAACGGTTGTTTACAAATGGAAGAAACTGTTTGTATTGTTCTTTTGTTTTTTTCCAGTCGAGCCCGTGGAATTTTTCGTCGTAAAAATTTTCTTCCATTTGAGCCCATGCTTCAAAAAACATCTGGTCGAATTCATCTGTCAGGTTTCTTCTGAATGAATAACTGATATTGATCGGATCCACTTTATTGGCTTCCAAATTAAGTTTCTGGATATTACCATTCAACAATAAATAAAACTTATCGCTCACTTCCACCACATCATATCCCCTGCCAGCATCTGTTCCGGCAATTTTTTCGGTCTTGTTTTGTTCAAAAGGTTCAATGATTGTTTTCCATAATGCTTGTTTTCCTTCGGCATGATTACTTACATAAAGCACCGATGATTTCTCACCCTTCATATGAACATACTCCAATGTCTGAGCACCGAAAGAAGGACTTATCTGTTCCAGTCTTTCCATGATTTTATCGAGATCGATATTAATAGGAGTCAGCTTCACACTGTCTTTTATTGAAGATGCTTTTTTGCTGGTATCTTTTTTTTCTTCCTTAAATAACTCATTATATTTTTCAACTCGGAATGGTTCATCCAGCTTTTCCAAAGGCAATCGGTACACCCTCGCATTCTGCATACCAAAAGGATAGGAAGGTTTCAATCGTTGGGATGTGAGGTAAATATATTTTCCGTCCGGTGACCAAATTGGAGTGGCTTCCGTTACACCGGATTTGGTGAGATTGAAGGTTTTATTTTCCTTGACATTATGAACCATGATGTCCTGCTCAAAATTCCGGATAGCTGTAAATACGATATAGTCATCGTTTGGAGAAAATCCCGGACCACTGTTCTGAAAACCCCATATCTCATCTCTGGCAATGGTCTTGCTCAACATGGTTTTCAAATCCATCAAACGCACTTCATCACGGCCACTTAAATAAACCGCCTTGGTCCTGTTTTTATTCATCGAAATCGAGCGGTTGTTCTTTGTATCTGTTGTCAATTGTTTCATTCCGCCATTTCCATCAGCAGAAACCGAAAACCAATTGCTATATCCCAAAGCTGTCTGATTGAAAAGCAGGGACTTGCTGTCGCTCATCCACTTTACTTCCTTTACCCTTTCTGACGAACCACGGTTTATTTGTTGCACAAATTTTCCTTCCACATCACTGACGAACAATTCCCCTCTTGAAACGAAAGCCATTTTTTTACCATCGGGAGAAATATCGAAATTGGAAATATTTCCTTTTACATCATAGTCTTTTTCCTTTGGCAGAATATAATTCCGGTTGATATTAATTTGCAGTTTTTCCGCTTTTTTGGAAGACACATCGTAAACCCATAACTGATATTCCTTTTCAAATACAACCTTTCCTCCATGTGCATTCACCATCGGATTCTTGATGGATGTAGAAAATTTGGTGAGTGCAGTTTTCTTTCCGTTTTCAAAATGATAGAGATTGTATTCGCCGTTCAACTCATCCGAAATGAAATAACTGTTCCCGTTTTTATCCAGCGATAAGGAAAAATCCTTCCCTTCCCAGTTCGTGTATTTTTTATATTGTTTTGTTTTGGGATTGTAAGATTGGATATCCGGATTGAACGGGCCTTTATAACGCTTACGCTGTGCCTGGCTTCCACTCTCCCAGGTATCATTGAAAAACAATTCACCGGATGTTGGATGCTCCCAGATATTATGATCGTATAAAAAATAATTATCGCCCAAAACCCGTTGTGCAGTACCGCCGTTTATTGAAACCTTGAACCCACTGGAACGACTATATCGGTTGCTGGTAAAATAAATGGTCTTACTGTCCCAACTCCAGCTGTCCATATCATCGCTGGCAGAATGAAAAGTTAACTGCTTGATTTCACCACCACTTAATGACATCAGATAAATATCCGGGTTGCCGGATTGGCGTCCGGTAAATGCCAACCATTTTCCGTCAGGCGAAACCCGTGGATTGCTCTCGTAGCCTTGCATGGCCGTGAGACGGGTTGCATTGCCGTCTTTGATATTCGCTTTCCAGAGATCACCTTCAAAACTAAAGATGACTGTTTGCCCATCCGGTGTTAGGGATGGATTGGAAAGAAAATAAAAATCATTGCTGGATGCAAACAAAGAGATGGTCAGAAAACCCAGTACAAAAGAAAGACGTTTCATTTTATCAGTTTTAGAAACTAAATATATAGCTTATCAGATATATGGAATTACCACTCAACGAAATTTCAGATCTAACTCCATTAGAATTTTCATTTTTAACGCTACTAATAAATACCTTTTACTGAAACGCCGCTATGACACAAAAAATCTCCTCGAATGGAGGAGATTGATTAATTAAATAAACTTATTTAT
>JAYWCV010000314.1:0-2568 GCA_043780275.1 Chitinophagaceae bacterium | reverse complement strand
TCACCACATTTGTAATTGCCGAAATCCATTTTATTTCGCCATCGGGCCGTATGATTCTATACGATATGCTGGTTTTTAGTGTGTCGGAAATATTTTTATGTGCTTCAATTAAAATGAGCTGATCATCTGGATGTACTGCATTAATAAATGCTGCCGGATTTTTATACAGGTCTTCACATTTTAATCCCCACATTTTTTCGAAAGAAGGGCTGATATAAAGCGTTTCATAAGTTTCGAGATTGTTTACCCAATAAACCCCCGAAATAGTCTCAACCAGGTTTTGAAACTGTCTTCTGGATTTTACTATTTCTTCTTCCACTTTCTTTCGTTCGGTAATATCTGTCATACTACCAATTAACCTAATGGCTTTACCTGCTGTATTACGATCAATGTATGTACAGCCGCATATATTAACCCAGCCTTTATTTGCTGTATATAACCGGTACTCTGCTTCAAAGCTATTGCGGTCCGAGGCCAATGCTGCTGCTACCAGTTCGGTCATTCGCTCCCGGTCATCGTTGTGTAACCTCTTTCTCCATTCTGCATCATTGGGTACGGCGTCAGTCATTATTAATCCGTATAATTGCTGATGCACTTCATTACCCCAAAGCTCATTTGTTTCCAGGTTCCATTCCCATACAGCATCATTTGTCGCCTTACCAATCAACTCAAAGCGTTCATTCGCTCTTTTAATCTCTTCTTCGGCTTTTTTTCTGTCTGATATATTCTTACTTGTTATGATAAATCCACTAATATTACCCTCACTGTTTTTTAATAAATTTATATTACTCAGTAAATGAATTGTTTTTTTTGTTTTTGGATGAATGAAATTAAATTCGCCATTCCACCGCCCTTCACTAAATACCTGTTTAAATACCGCTTCATTAGTTGTATCAGGATATTTAAAAGTCACCAGTTCGGGTATTCTTTTGCCCATTACTTCACCGGCAGTAAATCCATACAACTCATCGCAGGCCTTGTTCCAGCTTACTATGCATCGGTTTATATCCAATGATGTTACTGCATCTGAAACACTTTCAAGCAGTCTTGCCTGGTACACCAGTGCATTATCATATTTCTTTCTCTCGGTAATATCTCTTATAAACCCAATTAGTGTTTGTGTACTGGCCATTTTTGAGTTTACTTCAATATCTAAAACTGACCCGTCTTTTCTCAATAATCTTCTTTCATATAAAAGACTTTTACCCTCCAGTAATTCATTAAATTTTAGTGGGTTTAATACAACATCATCGTCGGGTAAAAATTTATACAGGTGCTTACCCGGCATCTCCTGCATACTGTAACCACACATCAGGGCAATACTTTTATTTACTTCTATAATAATCCCATCCAGATCACTGATTACAATTCCGTCTGATGCCTGTTCAATAAGTGACCGGTATTTTTCTTCATTTTCTTTTAACCCAAGGGATGCTTTTTTAATTTCGGTAACATCACTAAAAAAAACCGTTAGCCCGTCTTTTGAAGGGTATATATGACTTTCGAACCACATTTCATGCTGTGGATAAAACTCTTCGAGATATTGATATTGCTGGGTTTCCATGGCCCTGTAATAAGCATGGTAAAATGATGTATCAATGCCTTCCGGAAATTCAACCCAAATATTTTTCCCAACCAGTTTTTCAGGTTTTCTTACAAATATTTCTCCCGCCTTTTTATTTATGTAAGTATAGTTCCACTCATTGTCTAATGATATAAAACCATCGGATACCCTTTCAATGAGCGACCGGTATTTATTTTCACTGCGCTTTAATTCCTTTGTCCGCTCTTTTACAAGTCTTTCCAGTTTTTCGGGTCGCCTTACAATAATGAATATAAATATTGCACCCAGTACAGAAAATAAAAAGCCCAATAAAGCAAGTATATAAATTTCCGGCAGGTCTTTATTAATTTCTACCGGTTCAACAGAAAGTTTCCAATCACCATCCGGTATATCAATAGAAATTAAATAATCTCTTAACCGTTCTTTTACAATCGGAATAAAAAATTCAGTTTTTTTAGCATCAAGGTTAACTTTTGAAAGTTGATAATAATAGCCGTCCTTACCTGTCCTGTCTAACCCTGCTGCTTTTAATAATGTAGCCATTTTAATAACTACTGCCGAAAATCCCCAGAATTTACCATTTCTAAAAACAGGAAGCCGTCCAACAATACCAAAGCCGCCCTGTTTCAAACTAAAAGGGCCCGAAAAAAATAATTCTTTTTTTTGAATTGCCTTAAAAGCTTCTTTATTTCTGGTAGAATCTTTTAAAATATCATAACCAATAACCTGTTCATTCCCTTTTAAGGGATAAACATGTTGAATTACTCCGCCAGGCACTAATTCTAAAACATCTATATTTTTATTGGTGCTTAATATTTCAGCTGCAACCGAATCGAAATGTTTAACTACCCCGTTATTGTCAATAAAAAAAGAAAGTATTTTGGTAGCGGATAAACTGTTTTTCAATGCCTCCTGCAACCTGTCTTTAGCATTATTGGCCACATCAAGTGCTTCTTTTTTTTGCTCTTGCTTTATTATGAGGTACCGTTGATAGATAAGAAAGC
>JAYWCV010000313.1:0-2631 GCA_043780275.1 Chitinophagaceae bacterium | reverse complement strand
AACATATAACTTGTTTCCAGGCGGTTTAAATAAGGGCCAAATTTATTGAATAATACTTCATCCGATTTTATTTTATTTAGCATATACTTCCGCTGATATGCCAGATTATCATAAGCTCCGTGATTAACCGAACGCAAAGGATGCTCCCTTATTGCAGCATTAACTTTATTGATTCGCCCCATCCGGTATCGAGCTAAAACCTGAAACCAAACCTCATAATCTTCACTGCCGATCAACTTGGGGTCTTCATTAAAACGCACAGCTTGATAAATATCCCGATGCATGAAGCCTCCAATACAGGAAATAAAATTTCCTCCCGAAATCGCTTTATACTGATTTTTTAAAGATGGAAAATCATAAGAATAGATAATTTCCTTTTCATTATTAACTAATTCATATAAGCTCTGGAAAAACTTGATTTCTGGATGGTCGACTATATATTCTGAAGCATCCTTCAAACAATCCGGATACAAAAAATCATCCGAATCAAGAAAAGTTATAAAATCACCAACAGCGTTTTCAAGACCGGTATTTCTTGATCTTGCTCTTTCATAATTCCTGTCGTGACAGATATACCTGATTTTACCGGAGTCAATAAATGGCTTCAACACTTGTGCAGTATTGTCTGTAGAACAATTATCGACAACAATAACTTCGAAGTTGGTAAAACTCTGCTGGAACACAGAATCCAGTGTTTCCATAATCAGGTCGGCCCGGTTATAGGTTGGGATTATGATGGAAAATTTTATATTGCTGTTCTTTTCAGTTTTCAGTTCCGGCATATAAGTTTTCGAGGGATTTTATAAACTCATCTAATGCAAATCTTTGTACTGAAGCCTTTCCGTTATAAATTAATTCATTTTTTAAATCTGCATTCTCCAATATTTTTTTTATGGATAAATAAATTTCTTCCGTATTCTTATAGTTTACAACCATGGCATTTTTTTTATGTTCAATAAATTCATTTGCAATGCCGGATAGCGTAAATACGGAAGGCACAGAAGCAGCAAGGGCTTCCACATAAGTTTGCCCGAAAGCTTCTGAATGATTATCAATAGGGGTATGTACATACACATCAAACAAATGATATGTTTGAAAAATGTTTTGTTCAAATGCAATTGTTTGAAAACTATCAGGCGGAAGGTTTGCCAATAATTTTTCTATTTCCTTTTTATAATCCCCATTCGCATTAAACAATAATAGCAAGGCATCCGGATATTCAATCAATAGTTTTTTAAATGCCGGTATAATATACTGAATTCCTTTCCATTCTGTAAAACGGGCTATAACGCCAATAACCGGATACTTTCCTTCCGGATTATATTTTAACCTTAAATTAGTTAATGCTTCCCCATCTTGTTTTTGAAATAAAGACAAATCAAAACCATGCGGAATTATCCTCAGCTTTTTCGGATCTGCTTTTTCCCAATCTATTAATATTTCCTCAACTTTTTTAGTAATTGCCACAATATCAGTAGCCAGGTAATTGCAAAGCTTGTCCCAATAAACGCCTTTCTTATGGTAAATATGATGAAGCGATGAATGATGACGGGTATAGATTCTTTTTTTGATCCCTACTAATCTTGCTGCTGTTAAACCAATTATATTGGCTTGAAAAAGATGGCAATGAACGACATTTGGTTTAATTTTTTTAAGAAGTTTCTGTGTTTGCCAGGTAGCCCGAAGCCAGTCATTCTTACCACGGCAAGTAATTCTGTGTACTTCAATTCCATGTTTCTGCAAAAAAAACTCTAATTGAGAATTTCCGGGATTGAGTAATATAAAAGAAAGCTGAAACCGGTTTTTATTAAGATATTGAGATACCCATTCGAAGGCCAATGCCTTGTCAATGTCAGAAATGATATAGGTAATCTTCATCACAAGTTTAAAAAATACGATGTGGTTGGTGGAGGAAAAAAGCAACCACGGCAAAATATTTTATTTGTTTTTTCCATAGCAATCAAGCTCCACTAACGGCAATGCAGAACCGTTGTGTGTTCGCCCCTATTTATCAATGATATAAGACTGATGTTTTTGTAATTTGTCAAGCTGTAATTTGAAAGATGGCAGGAATGTTACGAGTTCTTCAATTTTGCTTGATAGACTATTTAATAATACAATAGTAACGGGATATGCGTTGAGGTTTTGTTGAAACATTCAATTTTTATCAATGGTAAGTAAAATATCAAAGCCATTTTCGACACAGTATAACATTAACTCCCCATTTTTTATTCCACTCAATTCCAATTCTCTAACCGTATAAACTTCGAATTCTTCCAACTGTTTTTTTAGGCGTTTGGTAACACACTCATCAAGCAAAATTTTCATTGAGAATATTTGTTGATGATTCAATTAATTTTTGTGACATTTCAAGCACTTTTATAACCTGGTTTTTGGTAACCCCTTCAAAATCTTCAAGAAATATTTCAATTGAATCCCCTGTTTCTAAATAATCAAATAGATTTTTAATTGGTACTCTTGTTCCAAAAAAGACGGGTGTTCCACCTAAAATTTCGGGATCAATATTTATTACTCTTCCATCCATAACTTTAAGTTTATGTTTTCCAAATTTAAGCAATTTTAGCGAACTAAAGACTGTTCCAGGTATTGCTTACAGGTGGGATATTCATT
>JAYWCV010000312.1:0-7907 GCA_043780275.1 Chitinophagaceae bacterium | reverse complement strand
TTCAACAAGTTTAATAAAGATGTCGTTTAGGGATGGCAGTATTTCATTGAAAGCCTGGATATTTACTTGCTGATTAATGAAATGAGTCAACAGGTCATTCGGTTTGTAGTTCTCATTTATTTTTACAATATAAGAATGGTCATAGGCTTTGATGACTGAAAAAATATTGCTGTTGATTTGTGCAGGTTTTTCATCAAAGCTTATGCGGAAAAGGTTTTCCTTAAAATCCTGTTTCACCTGGTTTACGGTACCATCTAAAATCTTTTTTCCTTTATTCATCAATACAATATGATCGCAGATTTCTTCCACCTGTTCCATCCGGTGTGTACTGAATATTATGGTTGACCCTTTTTTAGCCAGCTTATAAATTTCTTCTTTAATGATATTGCTGTTCACAGGGTCCAATCCACTAAAAGGTTCATCCAGAATGATTAGTTTCGGTTCGTGTAAAACGGTGATTACAAACTGGAGTTTTTGTGACATCCCTTTTGAAAGGTCTTCCACTTTTTTATTCCACCAGCTTTCCATTTCCAGTTTTACAAACCATTCTTTTATTTTGTCGAAAGCTTCTTTTTTCGACAAGCCCTTCAATTGTGCCAGATACATGGCCTGCTCTCCAATTTTCATCTTTTTGTACAAGCCTCTTTCCTCTGGCATATAACCAATCAATCCCACATCTTTTACCGGGTCAAAATTTTTGCCATTGAAAATAATATTTCCATAATCCGGATAAAAAATACCCGTGATCATTCTGATCAAAGTCGTTTTCCCTGCACCATTTGGTCCAAGTAATCCAAATATGCTTCCTTCGTCAACTGACATGCTAATGTCATCAACAGCCTTTTGGGTAGCATAATATTTTTTAAGGTTTTGTATTTCAAGTAAAGCCATAAGTGAAATTTATTGTTCAAATTTATTTGACAATTTAATATAAATACTAATCTGTTTGATAAATGGGAAAATATTAATTTTTTCGGAGCGATTAACATCATTTATTGGGTTTTTTCTCTCATTTTCGCAAAAATAAATTTTGTGATGAAAAAGAATTTGCCGGCAGTCCTTCTATTGATAGTTGTAATTGGTTGTTCCGGCTGGGGATTTCTGGTTCATCGTACGGTTCATCAGTTAGCTGTTTATCAATTGCCAAAACAGGTGCAAATTTTTTTTTACGACAATATGGATTATTTAGTAAAACATTCTGTTAGACCAGATCTGAGAAGGAATGCAGACAAAACAGAAGATACTAAGCACTTCATTGATTTTGAAATTTATGAAGATTCTGCTGCCTGGAAGATGCCATTTGATTGGAACTTGGCAGTAAAAAAATATACAAAGGATACCCTTTTGAAATATGGCTACGTCCCTTATCATGTAATAACCATGAAGAATAAGCTTACGGAAGCGTTCAGGTCGAAGAACAAGGATAGTATTTTGTTTTATGCGGCAGATATGGGGCATTATATTGGCGATGCACATGTGCCTTTGCATACTTCGTTAAATTATGACGGACAATTAACCAACCAAAAAGGTTTGCATTCATTGTGGGAATCCATGATTCCGGAAATAGAATTGAATCAATTTAATTTGTATAGTAAGCATAAAGCCAAATATCTTGCAAAACCTGATCAGGCCATCTGGAATGTAGTAAGAGCATCACATGTTTTATTGAAGGATGTTTTGAAAATGGAAGCAGAAGCTTCCAAAAATTTTACAGAAGCTACAAAGTACAGAGTGCAAATGCGTAATGGGAGAGAGTCAAGATCTTATACTTCAGAATTTGCAAAAGCTTACAGCAAATTATTAGGCAATACGGTTAATCAGCAACTTTTAAAAACAAGTAACCTGATTGCAGATTTCTGGTTTACCAGTTGGGTAGATGCAGGAAAACCGGATTTGAAAAATCTTTTGAATAAATCAGACAGGAAAGAGGAATCAGCAAAATTGAAAACGGAGTATAAGTCTTACAAAGCAAATGATTTATTGAAAAACAAATTGTTGATCTCCAGAAATCAAACGACTACATCAGAGTAATAGATCGGCAATAAGATTGGCAACCCGTTCGCCATCCATGGCAGCACTTACAATGCCACCGGCATATCCGGCCCCTTCGGCACAGGGATAAAGGTTTTTGATTTGTGGGTGTTGCAGTGAATCTTTATCTCTGGGAATTCTTACAGGGGAAGAAGTTCTTGATTCGGTTGCTACTACTATGGCCTCGTTGGTAAAGTATCCATCATTAACATGCTTCTTTCGCATTTTTCTTCCAAACTCTTGAAAGCCTTGTTGTAGCCTGCTATGAACAAATGCTGGCAGTACTTCATTCAATGAAGCAGAACGTATTCCCGGCAAATAGGAACAGTTGGGTAAACTGGCTGATTGAATATTTTTTGTAAAATCAATGAGCCGTTGTGCCGGAGCTACAAATTTACCACCCCCGGCATTAAACGCTTTTTCTTCCACATCCTGCTGAAAATACATTCCACAAAGTGCACCATGTTTTTTATATGACTGAACATCTTTTTCTTCAACCGTTACTACAATGCCGCTGTTTGCAAATGGGTTATTTCGTTTTGATGGCGACCATCCATTTACAACCAGCTCACCAGGATTGGTTGATGCTGTAGCAATGATTCCACCCGGGCACATACAAAAAGAAAATACGCCTTTTCCATCTACCTGTTGAACAAGACTGTAGGATGCTGCGGGTAAATAGTCGCCACGTATAGCACAATTATATTGAATAGAATCAATAAGGCTTTGTGGATGTTCGACCCGCACACCTAAAGCAAAAGGTTTGAATTCAATCAGTATTTTTTTCCTATCCAGTAAAAGAAAAATGTCTTTAGCAGAATGGCCGGTTGCAAGAATGATGGCGTCGGCACTATATTCGAAGTCATCGGCTGTTTTTACAAAACTGATTTTATCCTTTTCCAGGATAAAATCAATGACTTTTTTATTAAAATGAAATTCGGCACCACAAGCTTCAATCTCTTCCCGGATAGTAGTTATAATATGTGGTAATTTATTAGTACCAATATGCGGATGTGCATCATACAAAATGTTGTCATCAGCACCATATTGAACCAATAAACTAAGAATCCTTTTTATGTCTCCCCGCTTACTGCTTCGGGTAAATAATTTGCCATCGCTGTACGTGCCGGCACCTCCTTCACCAAAGCAGTAATTGCTTTCGGGGTTCACAATACCTTCTTTATTTAAAATAGCGAGATCACGTCTTCTAGAGCGAACATCTTTACCTCTTTCCAGAATAATTGGTTTTATTCCTTTTTCAATTAGTTGCAGTGCAGCAAACAATCCGGCCGGGCCGGCACCAATTATGATGACCGTTTTAGTTGATCGGCTGACATTGGGAAAATTAATTTTTGTGATTTCATGTACTTTGAAAGCTTCATTGATAAATACTTCCAGCGAAAGGTTGATCATGGGTTGCTTTCCACGTGAATCAATAGATCGTTTTAAAATGTTGAAACCTTTGACTGCGTTTAGATTCACACTTGTTTCATTGGCAATAGATTGAATGATAACTGCCTCGCTGGCTGCTTCTGAAGGAAGAATACTTAATAAAATGTTTTTTTTCATCTGGTCAGGGTTTTATCCTGAAAATGGTTGAAATGAATAGATTGCAAAGATGCATAAAAAATAACCGGCATTAATTTATTGATTTACCTTGCTCCTGTTATTTAAAAAAAAACACCTTCAACGTCAACTTAAGGCATGATTTTCAATCCAAAAAATACCCTGATTATTCTTTTAATGTTTGCCGGAATTTCCTGCAAGATTTCCTACCAGGGTGAATCGATGAAATATGAAACATACAAGATCAGTGATTCATTACAAAAAGACTCTTCTTTAATCCATTTTTTAAAGCCCTATAGTAAGGATGTTGATAAAATAATGAATGGAGTTGTGGGTATCGCAGATATCAGTTTGGATAAAAAATTACCAGAAGGCACATTAGGCAATTTTATGGTGGATGCCATGTTTTTCATGGGCCAGGAAAAATATGGCATAAAAGCAGACGCTGCTTTTTTAAATCATGGAGGAATCCGGTTGAATCAATTGCCAGCCGGGGATGTAACTACCGGTAAAATTTTTGAATTGATGCCCTTCGATAATTTTTTAATCATACAAAAACTAAAAGGCGATGTGTTGCAGCAATTCCTTGATCTGGTTGCAGGTAATGGTGGCTGGCCGGTGGCAGGGATCAGCATGCAAATAAAAAATCAAAAGGCGGTAAATGTAAAAATAGCAGGACAACCTATCGATCCTGATAAAGAGTATATCACCGTAAATTCAGACTTTGTCGCCAATGGTGGCGATAATGCAATAATGCTGAAGCCAATTCCTCAAATAAGTAATGGCTACCTGGTCAGGGATGCCTTATTTGATTATATAAAAAAATTGAAAAGTCAGGAAAAAAACATCCATGCAAAAATCGAAAACAGAGTAAGCCATGTTGAATAGAAAAAGCTTTATTAAACAAGCTGCCATGTCAGCCGGAGGATTAATTTTAGCTCCATCAATAGTATCTGCATCCGAATATTTCAGTACTCAGAAACTTACCATCTTACATACCAATGATACACATAGCCGGTTAGAGCCATTCCCGATGGATGGAGGCAGAAATCAGGGACTTGGGGGCGTTGCCGCCAGAGCCAAGCTAATTAATCAAATAAGAAAAGAAGAAGAGCATGTGCTTCTGTTGGACGGCGGGGATATTTTTCAGGGAACTCCCTTTTTTAATTTGTATAAAGGCGAGCCGGAAATTATGGCCATGTCTTCAATGGGTTATGATGCCAGCACCATTGGTAATCATGATTTTGATGCGGGGATGGAAAACCTGGCTACACAGTTAACCAAACATGCAAATTTTCCGATGTTGGTTGCAAATTATGATTTTACTGAAACGCCGATGGAGCATAAGTTTCAGCCGTATAAAGTATTTAAAAAAGGCAAATTAAAAATTGGTGTTTTCGGAATTGGGATAGCCGGTAAAGGATTGATTCCGGATAACTTGTTTGGTGCTACTAAATACCTTGATCCGGTTCAGAAAGCAAATGAAACTGCGGATAGGTTAAAGCGTAAGGAAGACTGCGATATGGTTATTTGCCTGTCACATCTTGGTTATCAGTATAGAAATACCGAATTGCTGAGTGATGTGGTTTTGTCTAAAGAAACGGAAAATATCGATCTGATCATTGGGGGACATACACATACTTTTCTCGACAAACCGGTCATTTTAAAAAATAGAAAAGGGAGCGATGTGGTTATAAACCAGGTAGGATGGGCAGGAATTGTTTTAGGAAGGATGGATTTTGAATTTTCCAAATTTTCAGGTAAAAAATTAATAAAATCCCATCATATAAATGTTTCTTGAAAAAAGAAGAATAAAAATTTTTTAATTGAATAAGAAAGGTTGATATTCGTCTCCCTATGAGAAAAAAAAATTTACTTATCAACAAAATGTGAAGAACCGAAAGCCATTAATAAAATAAACTGATTCGAATAAAATTACTAACTGACCAATGGAGAATAACGCTGAAAAAGTTTGGAGCAATTGTTTAAAGATCATCAAGGATATTGTTGAATGGCAACATTACAAAACATGGTTCGAACCAATTGTTGCAGTTTCTTTTAAAAAAAATATATTGGTGATTCAGGTACCCAGCCAATTTTTTTTCGAGTACTTAGAAGAACATTATGTAAATTTATTAGGTAAGACATTGAAAAGAGAGGTTGGTAAAGATGCCAGGTTGGAATACCGGATTTTGGTAGACAGTGGCAATACAACAAACAAGCCTTTGACAATGGATGTACCGGGTCATGGTTACAAAACTTATTCAAACAATGAAATGGATTTTCCTTTAATTATAAATAATCCAGTTAAAAATCCTTTCGTCATTCCCGGATTAAAAAAGATGCAGATTGATCCGCAGCTTAATCACATTTATACATTCGATGCATTTATTGAAGGAGACTGTAACCGGGTTGCCCGCAGGGCCGGAAAAACAGTGGCCGAAAAGCCGGGAGCTAACTCTTTCAACCCCCTGGTTATTTATGGTGGTGTTGGTTTAGGAAAGACTCATTTGGCACAATCGATTGGTAATGAGGTGAAAAGGATACATCCAACGAAAGTGGTTCTATATGTAAGTTCAGAAAAATTTATCAATCAATTTATCGATCATAGCCGAAATAATGCCATTAACGACTTCATTCATTTTTATCAGTTAATTGATGTGTTGATCGTAGATGATGTGCAGTTTTTTGCGAAAGCAGAAAAATCGCAGGATGCATTATTTGCTATTTTCAATCATTTACACCAATCCGGAAAACAACTGGTATTAACGTCGGATAAAGCACCAAAAGATTTGGAAGGTGTTCAGGAACGATTGTTGAGTCGTTTTCGTTGGGGCTTAAGCGCAGATGTGCAGATTCCGGATTACGAAACAAGAATTGAGATTCTTGAACGGAAGATGAAGAATGATGGATTGGATATGCCCAAAGAAGTAGTAAAATATATTGCCTATAATATCAATAGCAATATCCGTGAACTCGAAGGTGCATTGATTTCTTTATTGGCTCAATCATCGCTGAACAGAAAAGAAATTGACCTGGATCTTGCCAAGAAGGTATTAAGAAACTTTATCAAATCTTCGAGCAAAGAAATTACTATTGATGCCATTCAAAAGATGGTTTGCGAATATTTTGATGTGCATTACGATAAGCTGTTGCAGAAAACCCGTAAACGGGAAATCGTTCAGGCAAGACAGATCACCATGTTCCTGGCAAAAGCATTTACAAAAAATTCCTTAAAGACCATCGGAGAACACTTTGGTGGTAGAGACCATACCACGGTAATTCATAGTTGCCAAACCGTAAAGGATTTGATGGATACCGATACAATGTTCAGGGAAAATGTATTGGAGTTACATCAGAAAGTTCAATTAGCAGCCATGTAATTGCAAAGCATTAATAAATATTAAATACGAAACCCATTCATATTCATTGAATGGGTTTTTATTTTTTAAAAAATTGAAATAAGTGTTTGTTAAAAGTAATTAATGTTTATTTTTGCCGCCCCCTGTTGAGGGAAAAGCTTCGGTGAGGTGGATGAGTGGCTGAAATCAATAGTTTGCTAAACTGTCGTACGGGTTAAACTGTACCGCGGGTTCGAATCCCGCCCTCACCGCAAAAGAAAAGTCTTGCATCATTGCAGGACTTTTCTTTTGGATAAAATGGAAGCAAAGAATTTAATACCGGCAGTATTTTTTAGTAATAAAGTTGAACTTTAAATTATTGCCTGTATATTTGCCATCCCATTTTTACTCGGGAAGTAGCGCAGGCCGGTAGCGCACCTGGTTTGGGACCAGGGGGTCGCAGGTTCGAATCCTGTCTTCCCGACGAGTTAGAAGCCACTGATTTTTTCAGTGGCTTTTTTTATTTTAATCAGTTCAGAAATCTTCAACGATAGGTGAATAGTCAATATGGCTATTAACATACCTGCAAAAACATCCAAAACAAAATGTTGTGCAAGATATACACGGGAATAACCAGTAAGCAATGCAAGCAATGGTAAAATGATACTCCAGCTTTTTTTGTCAATGAAATAAGCTAAAAGTAAAGCCATTGTAAAGGCCTGTGTAGTATGGCCCGATGGGAAACTATGAAACTGATTGATCTTGACCCCTTCGACAAAATAAACTCCAATATTTTGAGCCAGCAGACTATATGGCCTCAATTCATTGGGGAAAATAACCCGTTTCATAAATTGAGCTAAAATTGTAGATATGATGATAGCTATCAAAATCGGAAGCAAATATTCCTTTTTTATAAAAAAGAGAATCAGTGCAAAAGGAACCCACATTATTCCATCACCGGTATATGTA
>JAYWCV010000311.1:0-2429 GCA_043780275.1 Chitinophagaceae bacterium | reverse complement strand
CAATGTTTTATTTACCCCCACTTGTCCCCAAAGAATTACATCATCTCCAATTTTTGTAGCTCCAGCAATTCCAACCTGAGCGGCAAAGAGACAATTTTTCCCGATGATGGTATCATGTCCAATTTGAATAAGATTATCCATTTTTGTACCTGCGCCAATGCATGTATCACCACTAACTCCCCTATCAATGGTGCAGTTGGCACCTATCTCTACAAAGTCTTCAATAACTACTCTGCCACAACTCGTCATTCTCTTATAATGAATATCCCGGTTTATTTTTTTATTGTAATAAAAAGCATCACTGCCAATCACCGTTCCGGCTTGTATCACAACATTATTCCCAATAATGCAATGATCCATGATCACCACATTCGGATGAAGGACACAATTTTCGCCAATGCTGACATGGTTTCCCAGATACACATTATGCATGATTACAGTACCTTCTCCAACAATTGCTGTTTCGCTTTTTATTTTTATTGAAGGACTGAACAGACGAAAATGATTCACTAATTTTTCATACGCTTCGAAAGGTTCGTCCACAATCAACAAAGCTTTTCCTTCCGGAAAATCTGTTTGTTTATTTATAATAATAAATGAAGCAGCAGACTGTAAACAGGTATCATAATATTTTGGATGATCGACAAATGCAATATCACCAGGTTCTACCTGATGCAATTCATTGATACCTGTCGCAAAGCCATCTTTGTTTCCTATCAACTCTGCATGGATGAAAGTTGCAATCCAATTTAATGATACCGGTTTTTCGAAACGCATAATGAATAGTTTGTGCAAATGTAATAAGGCTTTCAACAACAGATGACATTTGTGTTTTCTAAATAATTTAACTCTCCGGTATCATTAAACTAAAAACAACTACTGCTTCCACAATCAACAATAAATAAATATAGGACTAACAGAAATTGAAATGCACCATGAATAAATTTATAAAAAACAATTTTACAGCCTTTAATCTTTGCGATTATCCACAAGTAATTTTAAAATGTGAATAAAAAAAACTGCCATAAAGTTTTTGTTAGTGAAAATTATTTTTAATATTGTGTAAGGAAATTTATTTCCTTTTACTTACTAACCCATCTATATAAATGATCCCGCTTCTTTTAGCGGGATTTTTATTTGGCTTCATACCATTGAAAGCCTTTATTCATGAGTATTTTAAAAGATCATGTATAAATTTTCTCGTCGATTCTTTTGTTAAATTGTGTAAATAGTTCAATGTTTAAATCGTTTTAGTTATTTTAAAAAGATACTTTGTTTGCACCGAAGTATGAATAACTTTGTCAAAATAAAAAAATAAGTATTGTATGATTAAGTCAATGACCGGTTTTGGAAGAGAAGAAAAATCTGTGGGAGATAAAACATTTTTAATTGATATTAAATCATTAAACGGAAAACAGTTTGAACTGCAGTTGAGATTACCCGGTTTTTTAAAACCATTTGAATTTGAAATCCGTAAAATACTTTCTGACAAACTGAGCAGAGGAAGTGTTGATTGCAATATCAGCCTGAAAGAAACCGGCAGTGCCAAACCGGTAAGCATCAATACCGATTTGGCAAAAGCATATTACAAATCCTTAGCTGATCTTTCAAATGAATTGAACCTGGATACTTCTTCTATTTTATCTACACTGGTTAAACTACCCGAAGTAATAACACCTACTGGCGACACACTGACTGATGAAGAGAAAGAACATTTTATAAAAATATTACAGGTAGCCATTGACAACCTGAATGAGCATCGAAATGAAGAAGGACGAATGCTGCAGGAAGATTTGTTACTACGAATTTCAAACATCGAACGATTGCAAAATGAATTAATTTTACTTGAACCAATCCGCCAGCAAAAAGTACGGGAAAACCTGACCCGTTTATTGGAAGAAAAAGTTGGTAAAGAAAATTATGATGAAAACAGGCTTGAACAAGAACTGGTATACTTCATTGAAAAGATGGATGTAAATGAAGAAATGGTTCGGTTGAAAAACCATTGTGAGTATTTCAGAGCTACCTTGAATGATGAAGGAGACAGTAAAGGGAAAAAATTATCTTTCATTTTGCAGGAAGTTGGCCGGGAGATAAATACCACCGGTGCGAAAGCATATGACTCTACCATACAGAAACTGGTAGTACAAATGAAGGATGAACTGGAAAAAGCCAAGGAGCAGATTTTGAATGTGCTTTAGCTGTTATTTGATTTTTTAGATCTTTCCTCAAACATGCCAAAACCCACCTATTTTTGTAAAAATTTAATTTGTTGAAAAAAATTATCCCGGAACTTAACCTGCCTCTTACTTTAAAAATTTCATTCCTGGCTTTGCTGACAGTGTTGTTTTTCACATCTTGCACAACACTTGATCTGTTTGAAAAAAACGTGGCTATACCCCAGCATAAATGGAGCAGCAGCTATAAAC
>JAYWCV010000310.1:0-4595 GCA_043780275.1 Chitinophagaceae bacterium | reverse complement strand
CAATGTTTTATTTACCCCCACTTGTCCCCAAAGAATTACATCATCTCCAATTTTTGTAGCTCCAGCAATTCCAACCTGAGCGGCAAAGAGACAATTTTTTCCTATTACTGTGTCATGCCCTATTTGAATAAGGTTATCCAATTTTGTTCCTTCTCCAATGAATGTATCACCACTAACTCCCCGATCTATTGTACAATTGGCACCAATCTCTACAAAGTCCTCAATAATTACTCTTCCGCAACTCGTCATCCGATTATAATGAATATCCCGGTTCGTTTTTTTATTATAATAAAAAGCATCACTACCTATTACCGTTCCGGCTTGTATCACTACATTATTGCCAATGATGCATTGATCCATGATCACCACATTCGGATGAAGGACACAATTTTTTCCAATGCTGACATGGTTTCCCAGGTATACATTATGCATCATTACAGTACCTTCTCCAACTGTTGCTGTTTCACTTTTTATTTTTACGGAAGGACTGAACGGACGAAAATGATTCACTAATTTTTCATACGCCTCGAAAGGTTCGTCCACAATCAACAACGCTTTTCCTTCCGGAAAATCTGTTTGTTTATCGATAATAATAAATGATGCTGCAGACTTAATACAGGTATCGTAATATTTTGGATGATCTACAAATGCAATATCACCGGTTTCTACCTGATGCAATTCGTTGATTCCTGTTGCTTGTCCATCTTTGTTTCCAACTAATGTTGCATTGATGAAAGATGCAATCCATTGAAGTGACACCGGCTCTTTAAAACGCATAGCAAATAATTTCTGCAAATGTAATAAGCCTTTACACAACAGTTAGCATTTGATTTTTTACTTCATCAGAAACACATGATGATTAATAGATTCATTTGCAAATAAGCAAGGGTGCAATTCAATTATTTTTCCGCTGCCCGTTTATTGAATTAATCGCCAAATTTTTTCTCTTCTTTTTTATTTTTTTGATTCGATTATCCACAACTCAATTTAAAATGTTAATAAAAATAATCCGGATTATTTTCTTGTTAGCGAAAATTATTTTTAATATTGTGTAAGGAAATTTATTTCCTTTTACTTACTAACCCATCAATATAAATGATCCCGCTTTTTTTAGCGGGATTTTTATTTGACATATACCGATGAAACCCTTTATTCATCAGCATTTGAATAAGGCAAGCAATTATTTTTTGCAGCACTGTTTTTTTTATTCCAATCAATAATTCAAATGATAAATTTTTATTGTTAATTTAAAAAGATACTTTGTATACACTGAAGTATGAATAACTTTGTTAAAATAAAAAAATAAGTACTGTATGATCAAGTCAATGACCGGTTTTGGAAGAGAAGAAAAATCAGTGGGTGACAAAACATTTCTGATTGATATAAAATCATTGAACGGAAAACAGTTTGAACTGCAATTGCGGTTGCCCGGTTTTTTAAAACCATCTGAGTTTGAAATCCGCAAAATACTTTCTGACAAACTGGGCAGAGGCAGTATTGATTGCAATATTAGTTTGAAAGAAACAGGAAGTTCGAAACCCGTAAGTATCAATACCGATTTGGCAAAAGCCTATTACAAATCATTACTGGATCTTTCAAACGAACTGAATCTGGATACTTCTTCTATTTTAGGAACTCTTGTAAAATTACCAGAAGTCATTACACCAACCGGAGATACCCTGCCCGATGATGAGAAGGAACAATTTATTAAAATATTACTGTCGGCTATTGACAATATGGATAATCATAGAATGAAAGAAGGAAGCATGTTGCAGGGTGATTTACTTCTGCGTATTACAAATATTGAAAGGCTGCAGAATGAAATCATATTACTGGAACCTTTACGTCAGCAAAAAATTAAGGAGAACCTTACCCGTTTGTTGGAAGAAAAAGTGGGTAAGGAAAACTATGACGAAAACCGGCTTGAACAGGAACTGGTTTACTTTGTTGAAAAAATGGATGTGAATGAGGAAATGGTCCGGTTGAAAAACCATTGCGAATATTTCCGGGTTACTTTGAATGATGAAGGAGACAGTAAAGGGAAAAAATTATCTTTCATTTTGCAGGAAGTGGGCCGTGAGATAAACACCACCGGTGCAAAAGCCTATGATTCCACCATTCAGAAACTGGTGGTGCAGATGAAGGATGAACTGGAAAAAGCCAAGGAGCAGATTTTGAATGTGCTGTAAGAAGATTGAAACCTTGATTTCAATTCTAAGGTTAAATTTACCAAACAAAAAGCATGAGTATTTAAATACATTTTTAATTTGATATTTGTTTGGTTCAGTGTGAAATTGTCAATCACTATGTTATAAACGAAATTTTATCACTTGATTTATCTTTTTATTATTTGTAAGGTCTCTAAATGTCTTAAACAGTCTTTTCTGTGTTTTTTCGCAAAAGCCCTTGCCTCTATTTCCAGTGGATTATCATAATACCCAAACTGATTTGTATAATTATTATATTTCTTATACTCTTTTCCATCGGCTTTTTGTTGAATAAAATGTGCCACTTCATGCAAGACCGTATCAACCAAGGACAATAGAGTTTTATGGTTTTTCAGATAAATTCCTATTTCAGAACTACCACTATAAAACACGCCCATTTGTTTTTTATGTTCATAGTATCTGATACGAAAGTGAGGATACGTTTTGATTTTATTAGCAGTTAAAATCGGCCCGGTATATTTAATGATCTCATTTATCAGGATTGTATATGGAACTTTTAATTCTACTGAGTCAAAATTATTTTTTACCAGACAAGGGAATAATTGAACTTCAATTTCATACTCTTTGTCATCAGGAATGACCCAATTTATTATCATGATCACAACTCCAATTATCAGTAGAAACTCCGGTAACTTGTTAAGCATATCATTCATATAATGAATTCTGATTTGACTGAAGAAAACGTTCTGAACTGTTAAGACATTAAGGCATCCCTGATCAACTCCGCATCACTTTGTCTGAAGTGTCGGGCATATATCGAACTAAAGCCCTGGGTGGTAATTTCAATGGCGCACCCAATGAGTTTTGAATGAATGTGAACACCGGTAATTCTCTTACTGGGTATTTTAACAGAGTCGGATGACAACCATAATTCACCAAAACCTTTGTTTTTTCGCCACTCTACATATTTATCCGAAATGATAATGATATCCGGTGCCGTAGGATCTCCAAATCTCGAAAACCTGGAACGGATTGTAACCTTTTGGTTTTCTTCATCCATGATAATGGCCTCTTTTTCAAAAAACCAGAGAACCCAGATAATAAAAAATATCACAAATATTACTACTCCCATTTTTCATTTAGTTTAATTATTCAAAGCTTTTTCCAAGAAGTTTCAATTTGTCTTCAACAGCCGTTTTCAGTCTTTCAAAAATGCTGCAGTCTGCTTCGAAGTCCGGATTTATTAAAATTGCTTCCAACATCATTTCGCCTGCCAATTCTACATCAAGGTATTTATCCATCAGTTCATACATATCATGTACGAATTCTTCCAATTCAAAATCGGTTATCATGTTAAAGTCGATCCCGGCACTCGTTGGTTTCTCCAATAAATAACCAGGTCTTTCATTTCGAAAATGCCTGTTTTCATGGCCCTTGAAGTTTGGATAATCTTTATTACCACGAATAAATAAATACTCGTCAACACTAAAATCCAATAAAGTTGTTTTAAAAATCTCCAAAGAAAAAAGCAGCAGGCAGAAATACTTCCTATTTTCATCACTGATTAATTTCAGGTCACGATCCATATTCATCCATTCTTTATCGCCATAAAATAGATCCGGATCTTCAAATAGTGGTTCATAACTATAAATCCTATTCAGGTTCTCCAGGTTTCCTAAATCTTTCTTGAACGATTTTGTGATATACTGTTCAAACGGGCTGGGTTTTAAAAATATTTCGCTATCCAATCTTATTTTTATGCTTTTCAATTCCGCTAATAATTCAGCAGATACAAAATTTCGCTTAGGATCTGTATCAAAAGAGTATGAATCTGAATCTTGTTCTATATAATAGGATTCTGTTTTTATCCTATTAAAAAGAGTAACCTGTATCTTATTCCTGTTTTTGATTAATGATAGGATTGACAACAGACATCTGAAACCAGCAACAGAAAAAGGGGTCTCCTCTGAAAACCCATTCCCATTTGCCAATTGCTGCATACCTAATTCTAAAGGAATAATCTGTTCAGGCTCATTCAAGAAAATCTCCATCCAACGGTGTCCCATTTCCGGATTCGTTGCAAATAAAATATGCCGCGATGAAACCCAATCCCTAGCTTTTTGTTTTATATCTTTCACCAAATCTATAGTTGGAATAAAATAATGTTTTGAATTTATATTCTTATCCTTAGCGGCTTCATCCTGACACTTGCTATCCAACAGACTTTCAAAGTCAAACGGTATAATATACCAATCATCATGCGCCGACCATTCATGACAGGAAGGACACTGGGTTTCCTTCCATTTCGTTTTACAGCCAGGGCATTCCCCTACAGTATCGAATGTATTCCATATCTGCCCACAGGTACATTGCCATTGCGATTTATTGGCTGGCTTCCAGTTGCAGAGGGGGCATTTTATGGTTATT
>JAYWCV010000309.1:0-2979 GCA_043780275.1 Chitinophagaceae bacterium | reverse complement strand
TGCATCAAACATATTAAACCGGTACAAAAACATTGATATACTGCAACTGGATCCCGGTGGTGTAATTAAATATTCGTATCCACTGAAAGGAAATGAATCGGTAATCGGTTTAAATATCTTTGACATGGAATTGCAAAAGGAAGGAATCCGATATTCCATAGAAAAAAAAGATTTTCATTTTACCGGCCCATTTAAATTACATCAGGGTGGAACCGGTTTTGCCATTCGACGACCTTTATACCGGGATAATCAGTTCTGGGGCTTTGCAGCCGTTATCATTAAAATGGAAACCCTGCTGACCGCTGCAAATATCGACACATTAAATAATGATGGCTTTGATTACCAGTTGACTAATATTGACCTTAATTCCGGCGCCAAAAAAGTATTCCTCCCATTTAAAACAAAAGAAAAAAATGCACAAAGCACAAAAATTTACTTGCCCGGCGGGGAGTGGCAATTATCGGTTTTTCAAAAAAATGATATAAACTACTTTAATATACAATTGCCATTTTTGCTTTTGGGATTATTGTTTTCTTTCTTTGCCGCCTTTTTTGTGTTTAATAGTTTGGAAAAAAGAAAAAAGGCAGATAAGCAGATCAGATACCAGAAACAAGAACTGGATAAAATGTTTGAACGGATATTGGAAGGGTATATACAGCTGGATAATCTATGGGAAATTGTAACTGTAAATGCTACAACCGAAGAATTACTTAAGAGAACCAGGAATGAACTTATAGGGAAAAACTTTTTTACCGAGTTCCCCGATTTTATGGAATATAAAATGATCAGGGATGTAATTGAAACGAAACGGGATTATGACCCCATACATTTGAAAGCGGTCTATACAAAAACATGGGATACTTGGTATGATGCATTCATTTATCCGTATGATGAAGGAATTTCCATATATTTTAATGATATATCCAATCAGAAAAAAGCTGAATTAAAACTTGAAAAAAACGAGAAAAAATACCGGACATTAATTGAAGAAGCTTCGGTTGGTATTGTTGTTTATTCAATGGATAAATCGATTCATGAATACAATAAGGCGGTCTGCGAAATGATTGGTTATACCTATGAAGAGTTTTCTGATATAACTGTTGATGAATTATTAGTTGGTGATTTTATTATTAATGAAAAGAACCAAAAAGAAATATTGAACGGGCATGCTGTCAGATTGGTTCGTGATATAAGGCATAAAAAAGGCCATATAGTTAGTGTGGAGATGAATGTAAAAATGATTGAAGATGGAAGAGTGCTGGCAATTGTAAATGATATAACTGAAAAGTTAAACTCGGAAATATTAGTTAAAGAAAGCGAATTAAAATACCGGACACTTTTTGAACAGGCAGCCGATTGTATTATTATTTATGATCAATCCGGCAAAATACTGGATATCAATCCGGCAGTATGCAAGCTGGTGGGCCTTTCTCAACCGGCGATAATAAACAGTTATATCACTGATTTTATTGATTCGGAAGAGTTAATCAAAAATCCGTTGGACCTGAAAGGAATACTGACCGGGAATAATATATCCGATCGTAGAAAAATAAAAACGAATGATGGGTCAGATATTTTTTTGGAACTGAATTCGCAGATGTTGCCGAATGGAAATATCCTGGTTTTAGGAAAAGATGTCACTACTATACTTAAACAAAAAGAGGAACTGGAAAATACGGCAAAACGTTTGAAGCTGGCAACCAATGCAGCAAAACTGGGAGTTTGGGAATTTGATTTTGTAAAAAATAAGCGAACATGGAACAAACGGATGTTTGAAATGTATGAAATTGAAGAAAACCAATTACCCCACGAATTCAACACGGTGATTAATCTCGTCCATCCCGATGACAGGAAAAGAGTAGACAACAACCTTCAAAATGCAATAAAAAATGGGGAAGAGTTTAATTATATTTTCCGGATTATAACGAATGGGGGCAATCTAAAATATTTCGAGAATCAGGGACGGGTAATTAAGCTTGGAGGTAAAGCTGTAAAAATTATTGGAGTCAACTGTGATATTTCGGAACGTTATGAGGCACAGGAACAAATCAAGAAGTCGAATGAATTATATGAAATGGTTGTTTTAGCTACCAATGATGCAATCTGGGACTGGGATTTAAAGACCGATAAAATTCATCGGTTGAAAGGGGGATTGAAAAAAGTATATGGGTTTGATGAAAATGATGAAATAGAGTCGATGGAAAAGTGGAAACAACGCATTCATCCGGATGATACAAAAGCATTAGAAAATTTATTAAAAAATATAAAAGAAATTGAAGATGAAAATTATTTCCAGTTAGATTATCGTTTTTTAAGACCAGATGGAAAGTATGTATATGTAAACGACCGGGGTTATATTATAAGGGATGATAATGGTGTGCCCGTCAGAATGATTGGAGCAGCCAAGGACATCACAGAACGGAAAATTGCTGAAAAAGAGTTGAAACAACTGAATGAACAATTGAGAACACTGACAATTCACCTGGAAAATGTGCGGGAAGTAGAAAGAAAAGAAATGGCCCGGGAAATACATGATGAACTGGGCCAGCAATTGACTGGTTTAAGGATTCAGGTAGCTTTGATGGCTAAAAAAATTGACCCGGAGTACGAAGAGGTACAAGAGCAATTAGTAGATATACAGGAATTGGTAGAGCAAATGGTAGCTTCTGTAAAGAGAATCATATTCAACTTAAGACCCAATATTTTAGAAGATTTTGGTGTTGTTGCTACCATGGATTCTTTTGCAAACGAATTTGAAAAACGATATAATATTAAAACTACATTTATCGCCAGCCATGATGATCTTAAATTAGAGCCGGATATTTCTGTTGAATTATTCAGGATATTCCAAGAATCGCTTACCAATATAGCCAAGCATTCTAAAGCAAAGCATGTTGTTGCTACGTTCGATTTTAATGAAAATGGGTATGTTTTGGCCATCAATGATGATGGTAAAGGGTTTAATCTTTCTGCCGATGA
>JAYWCV010000308.1:0-2340 GCA_043780275.1 Chitinophagaceae bacterium | reverse complement strand
AATCAGCAGTAAAAGAATTGAAGAAACTTTCATAAACATTTTATAATGATTTTGGTAGAAGATGAAAACTTAAGCTTATTCGTTGTTTAATGAACCAAGGTATTTTTTACATGCATTTTTTATACTGTCATCAAGTGCTGTAAAGTTATACCCGGGCAATGCAGTCAATATTTTTTTATTGTTAAAATATGTCTGACTATGTGCAAGCCTAGAACTTTCTTTGGTTAGCAAGGGTTTTCTGCCGGTAAATATCGATTTGATTTTTTCTATCCTCCAGGCAATTTCACCAAGCGAAGGAGTTGCAATGCGGTGCGGATGTTTTTTTCCTAAATGGTCTGCAATGCAATTGAACAGTTTTTGAAAAGGCCAGTTATCCCCGTTAATAATAAATCGTTCCTGGGAAATAGTGGACTCCAGTAGTAAAACAGTTGCCCTTGCAACATCTTCTACATCTACAAAGCCATTGATCCCTTTGGTATACCAGGGAAATTCATTATAAATATTTTTAAAAATAGCCGTACTGCTGTTGTTCCAATCACCGTAACCCAGTATTGTGCTTGGGTTAAGGATGACTGCATTCAAACCTTCACCCATGGCACGCCATACTTCCAGCTCCGACTTGTGTTTGCTGATGGCGTATTGTGTATTGATAGATGACTCGATCCATTTTTTTTCTTCATCCACTTCTCCGCCTTCTTTTGTTCTCCCGATTGCAGCCACCGAACTTATCTGTACAAAGCGGTCAATATTATTTTCCAACGAAAGGTTAACCATATTGGCCGTGCCATCAATATTGGTAGCAAACATTTCGGGTTGTTCTTTTTTTTGAAAGGAAACCATCGCCGCAGAATGAATAACTTTTTTAATACCATTCATCGCATCATTTAACGAAACCACATCCAGTACATCTCCTTCTACCCACTCCACTTTGTCAACAATTTCTGAAGGAATAAAATGAGGAAGCTTGCTTGTACTTCGACGGATAGCTCTTACTGTATATCCTTTTTCAATCAGTTCTTTAATAATATAGGCACCCAGAAAACCAGTGCCACCTGTAACAAGTACTTTGTTTGTATTTGAAGACCCTGATTTGTTTTCTGCTGGTATTTCCAATTTGCAATTCGTTTAAATAAATCAAAAATTCTATTTTGAATATGTAAAATATCCTTTTCCGGTTTTCATGCCGAGCTCTCCTTTTTCAACTTTTTCTTTTTGAATAAAAGAAGGTTTTAACCGCTCCGGTTTTCCCAGTTGTTCATGCATGGAAACACTGACAGCATAGTTAATATCATTTCCAATCAGATCCATCAGTTTAAACGGTCCCATTTTAAATCCACTTGCTTCAAGAAGTTGATCGATGTCTTCAAAATTGGTCAATCCTTCTTCTGCAATGCGCAAGGATTCTATATAGTATGGACGTGCTACCCGATTTACAATAAAACCCGGCGAGTCCTTACATAAGACGGTGGTTTTATTAAATGATTTACATAATTCAATAACAGAATCAGTGGTTTGCTGATCAGTAAATTCGGTATTCACTACTTCTACCAGTTTCATTAATGGAGCCGGATTAAAAAAATGCAATCCAATAACCCGTTGCGGTTTATTGATTCCGTAAGCCAAATCTGTTATGGACAGAGAAGATGTATTACTGGCAAAAATGGTATCACCATGATTTATTTCTGCCAATTGATTGAACAATGAAATTTTCAGTTCGGGTTTTTCAATGATGGCTTCGATGATAATATCGGCCAGACAGTCATGCATGTCCGAACTGTAACGAATCCTGGATTGAGTTGCTGTTTTTTCTTCGGTAGTCATTTTATTCTTATCAACCATTTTCTGCAGATTGATAGCCATAGTTGCTTTTGCCTTTTCCAGCACTGCTTCATGGATATCGAATAATAAAGTGAAGTAACCCGATGATGCGGCAACTTGTGCAATACCACTACCCATCGTTCCTGCACCACATACTACTATTGTTTCAATCTTCATGCCTGCGCTTTTATTAATCGTAAAGATAGCAGATTCAACATGATCGGTTTTAGAACAGATTCCTTAAAAGAGAACAGCTCATTTTAAATAATAAAATAATGAGTTGTTTTAATATTTATGTTAGCGGTAATTTTTTAGCCATCCTCTCATCAGACAATTTGTTTGTATATTTGAAACAACTATTAATATGACAACAAAAGAGAACATATTAAACACATTAAGATTGCACAAGCATGAATTTTCAAAGTTTGGTGTTTTACATGTAGGATTGTTTGGCTCATATTTAAGAAATGAACAATCGGAAAATAGTGATATTGATTTACTTATTGATTTCGATCCGAAAAG
>JAYWCV010000307.1:0-8112 GCA_043780275.1 Chitinophagaceae bacterium | reverse complement strand
TGCATCACAATTCTTCGTGTGTTGGTTCAGCAGATCGACATCATGGAAACCATGACCGCTATGGATTTTCTCGATTTCAGGGATATGCTGCGACCGGCTTCCGGTTTTCAAAGCTGGCAATTTAAATTGTTGGAAGCAAAGTTGGGGTTGAAATACGATAACCGTCACGGACATGAATACTATGTCTCTCAATTAAGACAGAAACAAATTGATATTATCAAAAAAGCGGAGGGGCAAAAATCATTATTGGAGCTGTTGAATGGCTGGTTGGAAAGGATGCCGTTTTTTGAGGAAGAAGAAAACTGGAAAAATTTTGAAGGTATTGATAAAACGAATGAACTTCCAAAGTTTTGGGAAACGTACCGCAATATTTACAAAGAAAGTTTATCGGAAGCAGAGCAAAATAATATCAACGCCTTTGAAGAAATTTTTGTTCAATCCAATTCCGAAAATCGATCTCTTTCTCCTGCGGCTTGCAGGGCAGCTCAGTTCATTATGATGTACCGTGGTTATCCCATGCTGCAATTACCTTTTCAATTATTGAATTGTCTGCTGGAAATTGATGCACAGTTGAGCAGCTGGCGTTATCGGCATATGAATATGGTGCACCGTATGATTGGTTCACGTATTGGAACCGGTGGAAGCACCGGGAAAGATTATCTGAAAGCTGCTGCAGACAAACATTATATTTTTAAGGAAATAGCACAACTAAACAGTTTTTTGATTGAACGAAAAAAGTTGCCGACACTGAGCCTCGAAATGGAAAGACGATTAGGCTTTATGAATTTGTAGACTTTTTATTTTTATGAAATAAAAAAGAAGAACTACAGCTACCATTGCAGTTGCAGAAAAAGTATACACACTTCCGTACATACTCCAGATTAAACCAGCCAGCACACTGGCAAACAGGCTGCCGATACTTTGGCAACTTGTATAAAATCCTATGGCAGTAGCTGTGTTACTATCGTGTGACAGATTGGTGATCCAGGCTTTGGCAATGCCTTCGGTACTTGCGGCATAAATTCCATAAACAAAAAACAGGAAGAAGATGATTGGAATGGATGACGTAAATGCAAATCCGGCATAAACAATGGCAAAAAGAAAAAGTCCGGCAATAAATACTTTTTTCATTCCCCATTTATCTGCCAGCATTCCGGCAGGATAAGAAGCCAGTGCATATACCAGGTTATAAAATATATAAGCAGAAATAGTGATGCTGTCACTGCCGGTAATTTCTTTTGTTTTCAATAATAGAAAAACATCCGAACTGTTGACCAATGCAAAAAGAATTAATCCAACAACCAATCTGCGGTATTCGGGTTTTGCAATCTTCCAATATCCAAAAAAAGAAAAGAAATTGCCTTTTGGCAAGCTGGATACCGGTTGTTTTTTTTCTTTTAAAAAAAAGATTAGGAAGACAGATATGATTCCTGGAATGAAAGCAAGAAAAAATAATGTTTTATAATTTCCCGGGAAAAAAAGAAGGAAGGAAAGTGCAAATAATGGTCCGATGACAGCTCCAAACGTATCCATTCCCCGATGAAAGCTAAAAACACGGCCCTTTGTTTCTTTGCTGGCCTGTGCCGATAACAATGCATCTCTTGCGGCTGTTCTTAATCCTTTACCAAGCCTGTCGGTGGTTCGGGCAAAAAATATCCACCATGGATAAATGAAAATAGCCATCATGGGTTTAGACAGGGCACTCAGAAAATAGCCCAGTTTTATGAAAGGAAGCCTTAATCCACGATGGTCGCTTTGTTTACCAAAATAACCCTTACTGATGCCTGCTGTAAATTCAGCAACTCCTTCCAATAAACCAATCAGGAAAATCGAAAACCCAATTTCTTTTAAATAAACTGGTATGATAGGGTAAAGCATTTCACTGGCCATGTCGGCAAACATGCTCACTATTGAAAGAATCCAGACTGTGCGGCTAATTATTTTCATCAGGCAGTAATGTGCATTGAATGTACATCAAATAGCCATTTGGTAAATTAATTGGAGAATTTAAAATGACCTTATTAACCATTTTATTTAGCCGGTTGGTTAAGTATTTTTGAAATCAATAATTCATAAAAAAAACTTTCACAAAAAAACTTGATAGGACAAGGGTCTCACTTTGTTTATTCAAGTTATTTCCTCGTACTTTGCACACATTAAATTGTAGATAAAATAATGGGCATTTTTAACTGGTTTACACAAGAAATAGCAATAGATCTGGGTACGGCGAATACACTGATTATTCATAATGACGAAGTAGTGGTGAATGAACCAAGTATAGTGGCTTTGGACAGGAATAACCCCAAGCATTTATTAGCCGTAGGTAAAAGGGCCCTGATGATGCATGAAAAAACGCATGAAAGTATCCGCACGGTTCGTCCGTTGAAAGATGGTGTTATCGCTGATTTTAATGCGGCTGAATTGATGATACGGGAAATGATCAAAATGATCTATCCTAAAAAACCACTTTTCCCACCAAGCTGGCGGATGATGATCTGTATTCCGTCTTCCATTACCGAAGTTGAAAAAAGAGCGGTTAGAGATAGTGCCGAACAAGCCGGTGCAAAAGAAGTTTACCTTATTCATGAACCCATGGCAGCTGCCTTGGGTATCGGCATCGATGTAGAAGAGCCGGTTGGAAATATGATTATTGATATTGGTGGTGGTACTACCGGTATTTCAGTTATTGCTTTAGCCGGTATTGTATGCGATCAATCGATTCGTGTAGCTGGTGATGAATTTACCGCCGATATCATGGAATCACTTCGTCGGTATCATAGTTTATTGATTGGTGAAAGAACTGCCGAACAAATAAAAATTCATATTGGTTCTGCCTTGAAAGAATTGGATAATCCTCCGGATGATATGCCGGTAAATGGTCGTGACCTTGTAACCGGTATCCCCAAACAGATCATGGTTAGTTACCAGGAAATTGCAGAAGCATTGGATAAAAGTATTTTTAAAATTGAAGAAGCTATTCTGAAAGCGTTGGAACAAACACCGCCAGAATTGGCTGGTGATATTTATCGCCGTGGGTTATACATCACCGGTGGTGGAGCTTTGTTAAGAGGGTTGGAAAAAAGATTAACCCAAAAAATTAAATTACCGGTACATGTTGCCGACGATCCGTTGAAGAGTGTGGTACGTGGAACCGGTATTGCTTTGAAGAACTACGACCGGTATCCATTTGTAATGCGATAATTTAAATGCTGATTTTTTTCGGATTACTCTTTGGGTTAGCTTCCGAAATGGAAAGAAGCTCCATCGTTTTAAAACTCTTGTACCATTAATTAATGCGCAACGTATTTCTATTTATTCGACGGTACTTTAACTTGCTTACCTTTTTGGCATTGCAGTTTATTGCCCTATCGTTTTTGGTACGGTATAATAATTTTCACCGGGCCAGTTTTTTAGGTATAGCCAATGAATTAACCGGTAAAATAAATACCCAATACAATAAGGCGGAAGATTTTCTGTATCTCCAGGAAGAAAATAAACGGGTTCATGCCATGAATGATTCATTGCTAAATCTTCTTTCATCAAATTACCTGAAACCGGATACAACGCAAAAAATTGTGAGAGACAGTGTTCAGTACGATACGCTTTCGGGTTACAGACGGTTTATCTGGCGACAAGCAATGGTTGTATTCAATTCTGTCAATGAGCAAAAAAATTATCTGCAAATAAATCGTGGCTCGAAACAAGGTATAAAAGATAATATGGCCGTTATTGGTTCGGATGGTTCGGCGGTAGGTATTGTGGTGAATGTATCTGATAATTTCAGCCAGGTTATGAGTTTGCTGCATGTACAGAGCAAGGTAAATGCATCGCTGAAAAAATCAGTCGAATTCGGTACCATTGAATGGGATGGAAAAGATCCCCGGTTTGTTTTATTAAAGGGGATACCTAAAAGTGTAGACGTTAAAAACGGAGATACTGTTTTGACGAGTGTTTATTCGTATAATTTCCCTCCCGGCTTAATGCTTGGTACGGTACAGGAAGTAATCAAAGATAATTCCAGTAGTTTTTTTGTATTGAAAATAAAAACGGCTACAAATTTTTATAAAATTCAGCAAGTGTTTGTTATTGAAAACCTGCAACGGGATGAGCAGACAAAACTGGCCGAGGAAAGCTATAAAAAAATGGATAACAGCAATAAAAATAAATAGTGAGTGATTTAGTAAGAAATATCTTCCGGTTTGCCATATTTATATTGATACAGGTTTTTGTGTTGAGCAAAATTCCGCATCTGCATAAATTCATTACACCGTTTGTATATTTTCTTTTTTTATTGTGGTTGCCATATTCTGTTTCCCGGTTCTGGTTGATGGTCATTGGATTTTTATTTGGCCTTTCGTTAGACTATTTTACCATGACACCCGGTCTGCATGCGGCCGCCTGTGTGATGCTGGCTTATTTCAGGCCTTTTGTTATTAATTTATTGATGCCTAAGGAAACAGCTGATTTTAATTATCGTGAACCATCCCCCAAGGCCATGGGACGAACACCTTATTTTGTATATGTATTTATTCTAACCTTATTGCATAATGGGTACATGGTGTTTTTGGAGTGGTTGCAATTTGGTGATTTTGTCGATTTTTTAATTAAAATTATTGCTACAACCGGTATCAGTATGTTACTTATTTTTACTGTCGAGTTATTATTTACACGACAATTAAAATTCCGTACAAACACCGCCTAGTTTTTTTGATTCGTTGATTTATTGTTAAATGATGGTTGTTTTTTATAAGTCGTTTTTATTTAAAAGAATCAGACATTAAAAACAAAAGCTTATTCGTAAATTTAAACAATGTATATTTTTCTCATTTAATTTTTCCGGGGTTCATTTATGTCGGTGTTCAATCAATCAAGAAGTAGGGTAATACGCGTAATAATACTTGCAACATTTTTAATCATTGCTGCACAATTATTTAATCTGCAGGTTGTATCCAGTAAGTATAAAAAACTGGCAGAGGATAATGCCATATTCCGAAAAACAATTTATCCTTCCCGTGGAATTATTTTTGACCGGAAAAATAAAGCCATCTTAAATAATACATTGATGTTCGATCTGATGGTAACACCATCAGAAGTAAAAGGAGTAGATACAGTATATTTGTGTAATCTTTTAGAAATTAGTACCGAAGAATTTAATAAAAGAATCATATCAGCCATTGTCCGCAATGGTCGCTATCGGCCTACTGCATTCGAATCCCTGCTTTCACCACAAAAATATGCAAGGCTTGAAGAGAACATGTGGCGGATCAATAACGGGTTTTTCTTGTTGGAACGTCCTGTACGTCTTTACCCATATAATGTAGCTGCTCATATAATGGGCTATATCGGCGAAGCAGACTCATCCGTAATTAAGCGATCAAATAATTTTTATCAGCTGGGTGATTATGTCGGAAGATCCGGATTGGAACAATATTACGAATCTGTTTTAATGGGACAGCGAGGTGTACAATTCTGGTTGCGGGATAATAAGAACCGTTTAGTTGGTAGATATGAAAGTGGTGAATTTGATACAGCTGCTGTCACCGGCAGAAATCTTCGTACTTATCTCGATGTTGATTTGCAGGTGTTGGCAGAAAAATTAATGGCAAACAAAGTAGGGGCAGTGGTTGCCATCGAACCTAAAACGGGTGGTATATTAGCCATGGTCTCCGGGCCAAATTTCAACCCAAATGATTTAACCGGATCTGAACGAACAAAAAATTACTCAAAACTTATTCTGGATGTTTCCGCACCGTTACTTAACCGTGCTATTAAGGGTTTATATCCACCGGGTTCTACATTCAAACCAATTGGTGGTTTGGTAGCTTTGGATGAAGGCGTCATTACTTCTCAATATGGGTATTCCTGTGCTGGAGCATATTATGGATGTAATCGGCCGGTAAAATGTTCTCACTCTGGTGGTGGACATGCTGCCAATCTAAGACTTGCTATTGCAAATTCATGTAACTCCTATTTCACCCAAATCTATCGAATGACGGTTGATAATGCAAAGTATGGTAACGTAAAAAATGGGTATCATAAATGGAAAGAGTACATGAATAATTTTGGATTGGGTGAACGATTAGGAGTTGATCTTCCTAGTGAGGACAGAGGGAATATTCCGGACACTGCAAAATATAACCAGGTTTACAAAAACTCCTGGAATTCATGTACCAACCTGACCTTAGGCATCGGTCAGGATATGATGCTGACAACGCCAATTCAATTAGCCAATGCTATGTGTCTGATTGCAAACAAAGGGTATTATTACACACCACATTTCGTCAGAAAATTTGATGACGAAACTGCAACGGATACCTTACTGAACCAGTTCAGAAAAAAACATGAAGTGCTGTCGCATATTCCGGATACAGCATTTATGTCGATTATCATGGGTATGCAGGATGTAACAGATTTTGGTACGGCAAGAGTTGCACGGATTCCGGGAATAAATGTTTGTGCCAAAACCGGTACAGCAGAAAACTACCGGAATTTAGATGGGAAGCGGGTAAAGTTGAAAGATAATTCGATGTTTGTCTGCTTTGCGCCAAGAGAAAATCCAACCATTGCCATTGCCGTTGTAGTAGAGAATGCTGGTTTTGGTGCTACATGGGCCGGTCCTATCGCAGCTTTACTTATGGAAAAATTTATCAACGATACGTTGCGTACAGAAAGATTGAGTGAAGTAGAACGGATTGCTGCTGCAAACCTGATGCCTGGCTGGTTGAAAAGGGAACAGTTTAAAGCAGATTCTATAAGAGCCATTCAATGGTTTAAAATAACAAAAGATAGCAGCTATCTGAAAAAATATGTTGAAGTATTTCCCCATGAAAAAAGAAACAATAAATCTGAATTACCGGAAAAAAAATCAGGCAGAAATTTTGCCATTCTTTTGCACGAAAAAAAATACGGAAACCGTCAAATAGTTTAAGAAGCAATGAATCAAAAATATCCAAGTTTATCTAAGGGAATTGATTGGAGTGTAATATGGTTATACCTCCTGTTGGTGACTGTGGGTATTATTGCCATTTTTGCTGCAACCTTCAAGGAAGGTGAACCATTGATCCAGGGTTTCATCGGTTTTAAAACAGACTACAGTAAACAATTATATTTCTTTCTGATCTCCGGAATTATTGCGACGTTTATTTTACTCACGGATAGCAAATTTTTTCCGGCAACAGCCAATATATGGTTTGCATTAGGAATGCTTTTATTATTGTTGGTATTCCCTTTTCACACCGAAGTAAAAGGTACCAAATCCATCATTCGATTAGGAGGAATACAGTTGCAGCCTGCAGAATTATGCAAGGTGTTTGTAAATCTTGCTTTGGCAAAATATTTATCCCGGGTAGAAACGGTCTTTTCAAAAACACGGTCACAATTAATTGCTTTTGCCATTGTATTGTTTCCGGCCATTATTACTATTGCACAAAGCGAAACCGGTTTAGCATTGGTATATTTTTCTTTTTTCCTGGTGATGTTCAGAGAAGGGTTGCCATCCGGTTATTTGATATTTGGTTTTTCTCTGGGCATACTGGTTGTAGCTACACTTTTGATAGAACCTAATTTGCTGGCGATCATACTGACAGTTGTCGCCGTATTAGCCATATATTTTTCCAAACGTCAAATAAAAAGAGACCGGGGTATTCTTTTATATATTATTCTCATTTGGGGAGCCTGTGTAGGCATCCAACGGTTTGCAGTTCCTTATGTTTTTGATCATGTTTTTCAGCCTTACCAGGTAAAAAGAATTTACGATGCAATTGGAAAAGAATACATTCCAAAAGATGAAACTAAGTTGATGGAATTGGTAGAAGAAACACAAAAGAAAAATAAGAAGGACGATGGAGATTATAATGTACGGCAAAGTAAAATTGCTATTGGCAGTGGTGGACTTTTTGGTAAGGGTATATTAAACAGTACCCAAACCCGTTATGATTTTGTTCCGGAACAAAGAACCGATTTTATTTTCTGTACCATTGGCGAAGGTTTTGGATTTGTTGGCAGCCTGGTACTCTTAAGTGTTTATCTGGCCCTGCTCTTACGGATCATTACCATGGCAGAAAGGCAACGAAGTGTATTCAGTCGCAGTTATGCATATGGTGTGGCGTCTGT
>JAYWCV010000306.1:0-6317 GCA_043780275.1 Chitinophagaceae bacterium | reverse complement strand
CCATAGATAGAAACAGGAGGGTAATGGTAGGCTGAATAAAGAATAGAACTCCACTTTCTTTTACCAACGATTCTAATTTTATTATGATAGTTCCGGTGCGTGGAGACACGTACCAGGGTATTGGCAGCAACGGTGAAAAATTGTAACTTAGTTAAAAATGAAATATTTATTCGGAATTGAAGGGAGACCAACACACATAAGGCAGGTTGCATATCAGCGCCGTGAGGGAGTAAAAGAACGAATTCTTTATATATTTGCGATATGAAGGTCAGGTGACATGAGGGACAGGTATTGAACATCAGAAATTTCCAATTAATTAAAATATTATTAAATGCTTAGAAGGAGCTTAAAATATTTATTCATTTTATTAGGTTGTAGCATTTTCGTTTTAGCTGTTACAAACCCAAGTATCAAAAATCTAAGAGAGTACATAGGTAATAATGATGGTGTATTTAGGCGTACTCAAAACTGGATAATATTCTCGAAATATGAATACTCATTTGTTTCTCAAGTCTATTCTAATAAATATCGAGACTTAGAAAACTATACCTATATCGGTATTTTTTCAAATTTTTATAAAATAAAGAGCGAAAAGAAAATTATCAATCCAAAAAAGTCCGGGGCTGAAAAGTATGACTGGATAATAAAGTAGCGTTCCCCCAACTGGAGCAGGTATACAGTTATTGGCACAGGTATGCGGCTTAGCAAGGTAGCGTAGTGTGCTCCGCCGCCGTGGGTGTTCCCCATTCTGACTCGTCCTGAAATAGGTTTTTCCAGACGAGTCTCCACAGGGACTCGTCGTCATTTATGTATTTACACCAAGTCCACAGCTTGGTACAAGGCTATGGGTGATACTTTTTTCCCAAACGAATCTCCGCAGGACTCGTCGTCATTTATGTATTTACACCGAGTCCACATCTTGGTACACGGCTATAGGTGAGTCTCGGCTGGGAAGAAAGGAACACCAACAACGATGTAAATGGAATAAATTTGTTGAATGGATACATGTCCTTTTACTAATCAAAAAATAAACCTCCAAATCCCTACTCCCGGGCAAATGATGTTTTATTATGAAACACCCATGACCGGGAAAGTAAAAATTACTGATATCGCTTTAGCTTCTGTTGATAGTTTAACATCAGAAGAAAAACATATTTTGGTAGGAATATGTAGAAACAGAACTATAAAAGGCGAGGATCCATTAATCATCACTTATTCATTATTTAGTCAATTAAAAACACAATCTATACCTTATACATTTGAAGATAAAGCAAAACATTTACTACAATTTCTATACGACAATGGTGGAAAGGAATATAGAAGTCATGATTTGAACTCTGATAAAGATTCTCCAATCAGTTATTCTTCAAGAGAGGATTTTGAAAATATTATAGCGTATTTGTTAGACAATAAATGGATTGACTGTGAAAACGAAACACGAACTAAACAATGTGTTATTTACCAAGGATTGCGCATCACTAAAAATGGAATTCATGAAATAGTTGGGAACTCCAATCCCAACAGATTGAATATTCCTGAATTAAATGATATTAATGATTCAATTGACAAAACTGAGATTAAGTTGCGAAACATTGTAGTTGAGGTCCTCATTCGTCAATCGCAAACTGAGGATTTCGAAAATTTTTTAACGGGAGAAGTTAAACGTCAAGTAAAAAGAAGAATTGAACAACATATTGAAAAGCATCCAAATAAAACAAAGGATGATTTTAAATCTCTTAGAAAGTCAATCCAGTTTTGTGATATTGAACATCTCAAAACAACTATTTTAAAAGATGAATATTGGGATTGGTTTAAGCCAGTATTTCAAGATAAATTAAAAGTGGAAAAATATTTTAATCAATTTAGTGAAATTAGACATGTTGTAAAACATACAAGAGAAATGACAAGCTTAATCTTATATGAAGGAAAGGCCTCAATTGATTGGTTTGAAATGATACAATTTATTTAAGTATTTATTTTTCAAATTTACTTATTCCATTATAGAAAGGAGTAACGGAAGCTTAATAGTAGCAATGCAGTCGGGCCTCTCCCTCCTTCTCCCTCCCCCAAAGGGAGGGAGCGGTGCTGCATTACAAATCCGAACATCATATCTTCCACATAATCTTCAGCTCTTTACTCATCCTTTATTAACCACTCCGAGTGTAATCGGAGTTTTCGAAAAGCTGGCCTTGTGCGCAGCGAAGCCCTCCCTTCGGGAGGGTTTGGGTGGGCTTCTAATGATCATTCAACGGCAAACCCTGTGCCTGCCAGTCTTTCCATCCTTCGCTGCGCTCAGGATGACAGTGTATCAGTGGTCATTTAAGGGTAATCCTCTTTTTTGGAACTCAATCCAATTGAGATACTCCGGAGCCACCCGTTGTTCTTCCATAGTAATGCAGGAGTCCACCGGACAAACCAGTTCACATAAATTACATCCCACACATTCTTCTTCCTTGATGGTATAGGTATTGTAAGGGTCTCCTTTTGCAAGGTTGATAGATTGATGTGATGTATCCTCGCAGGCGATATAACAAAGTCCGCAATGAATACATTTATCCTGATTGATTTTTGCAACATGGTGATAGTTGATATCGAGGTCTTCCCAATGGGTGATTTTTTCTACCGACTTGCCGATAAAATCATCAAGTGTCTTGAATCCTTTTTCATCCATCCAGTTATTCATCCCTTCGCACATGTCTTCTACAATCCGGAAACCATGCGTCATGACTGCAGTACATACCTGTACATTGCTTGCACCCAACAACAAAAATTCCACCGCATCCTTCCAGGTACTCACACCACCAATGCCGGAAACAGGAACCTTGGAGGTTAGATCATCCTGTGCAATAGTGGTCAGCATTTTTAAAGCAATGGGTTTCACTGCCGGTCCGCAGTAACCGCCAAACACCGACTTGCCTGCAACAAAAGGATTAGGAACCAATGTATCCAGGTCTATGCCTGTCACACTTTGAATCGTATTGATGAGGCTTAGTGCATCCGAACCACCTTCAACTGCTGCCCTGCCTGTAGGCACAACCGAATGTACATTGGGAGTGAGTTTGGTAATAACCGGAATGGTCGCTTTTTCCATCACCCATTCCACTACCATCTTTGCAATCTCCGGATCCTGTCCAACCGCGGCTCCCATGCCTCTTTCCGTCATTCCATGCGGGCAACCAAAATTGAGTTCGAAACCCATAGCACCGGCATCTTCGCATTTTTTAATGAGTTCATGCCATGAGTTACGGTCGTTGTCGGCCATCAATGAAACAATCATTGCCCTGTCGGGAAACAGTTTCACCACCTCCAAAATTTCTTTCAGGTTAATGGCCAACGGTCGGTCACTGATCAGCTCAATATTATTGAACCCCATCATTTTGTGTCCGCCATAATTGACAGATGAGTAACGGGAAGAAACATTTTTTACCTGGCTGCCCAGAGTTTTCCAAACCACACCGCCCCAGCCGGCTTCATAAGCACTAAGCACATTTATTTTTTTATCGGTAGGAGGTGCACTTGCCAACCAGAACGGATTGGGAGATTTGATGCCAAGGAAGTTTGATGAAATGTTTGCCATGATTATTTTTTTCACGCCAAGCCGCAAAGGGGCAAAGTCGCTAAGGTTTTAAAGTTTATTTACAATTCGATGAATGCCATCTTTAATCAGGTTTACATTGAAGTTTACAAGTAATCCTAGTTTTATGTCAGTTAGTTTCAGGTAAGTTAGCAATTGCTTATAATGAACGGGTGCTAATACCTCAATTGATTTTAGTTCAATGATAACTTTGTGTTCAATTATTATATCTGCTCTAAAACCAACGTCTAATTTTATTTGTTCATGAATCAAAGGAATCCCTTCCTGCCTGGTAAATGGAATTCCAGTTTTACTCCATTCGTAACAAAATATTTCTTCGTAAACACTTTCAAATAATCCCGGCCCATATTGCTGATGAATCTTAAAACAAAGATCAACTGCAATCTTCGATATTTCGTTTTCAGTCAACATAGATTATTTTTTTGCGTCTTTCTAACTTAGCGTCTTTGCGTGAAAAATAAAATTAATAATCGCTGCTGCCCCATCTTTGCCCGCCTGCACTGCATCTACCACTTCTTTACCGCCATTCACGCAATCGCCTCCGGCAAATACACCAGGAACATTTGTTGTTTCGTTTTCAATAGCAACTTTCCCTTTAATATTCATTATTCCATTATCAATTATCAATTGCTCAAATGGCATCTGTCCTGCAGCTTTAATTACCATATCAACATCCAAAGAAAAAGTTTCACCTGTATCTATAGGTGAACGCCTGCTGCTGGCATCTGGTTTACCCAATTCCATTTTACTGCAAACCAGTTGTTTTACTTTTCCCGCTTCTCCAATTATTTCTTTTGGAGCCGCCAACCATTTTATTATACAACCATCTAGTTTGGCAATATTTAATTCTACTTCGGTACAAGGCATTTCTTCCTGTGTACGTCTGTACAATATCGTTACTTCTTTTGCTCCCAGTCGTTTGGCTTGTGTAGCCGCATCAATGGCAGTCATACCCATACCAATCACGGCAACTTTATCCCCTACGGCGGTTTGATTGAATTCATTGGAACGCAGATTATATATAAATTCGATGGCATCCACCACTCCTTCCAGATCTTCACCGGGTATTTCCAGTTGCCTTGCCAAACCAACACCAATGCTAAGATAAACGGCATCATAATTTTTTTGCAGATCAGCGAGTGAAATGTTTTTTCCTAATTCCTGATTGTATTTTATTTCTATGCCACCGATGGATAAAATATAATTTACTTCGTCTTCGCAAAACTGTGGCGTGACTTTATACGCTGCGATACCATAGGTCATCAAGCCACCACCTTTGTTTTCTTTTTCATAAATAGTTACATCAACACCTTCTCGGCTCAACGTATGGGCACAACTTAACCCAGCTGGACCAGCACCAATTATGGCAACACGTTTGCCGGTTGATGGTTTTCTTTCGAATAATTGCCAATTTTTTTTCATCGCTATTTCAGTAGAGTATCGTTGCAATTTGGCAATGTTAATAGGTGTTTCATGCATCAGGTTAAATACACAGGAACCTTCACACAATTTTTCTACCGGACAAACTTTGGAACAACCGGCTCCCATGATATTGGAAACAAAAATGGTATGTGCCGATCCCTTCACATTATCAGTTGCAATCTGCTTGATGAATTTTGGAACATTGATACTGGTGGGGCATGCTTTGATGCAAGGCGCATCATAACAGAATAAACATCTGTTTGCTTCAACCAATGCAGCATCCACTGTTTCAAAAGGAGGATGAATGTCGCTGAAGTTTTGTTGGTACTGCGTTTCTGTTAGTCGGTTATTCTTTATCATGATTCAATTAATAATTATGAATTAATAATTATGAGTTAAGAGTTATTGAAAACTGATTTTTAATTCTTCATTATTAACTCTTCATTCATAATTACAACTCAGTCAACTTCCCATAAGTTTCCGGTCGTCTGTCTCTGAAAAATTGCCAGGTAGATCGAACTTCATCAATCATATCCAGATCAAATTCAGCAATCAATAATTCATCCTTGTCTTCACTGGCTTCAGCAAAAACCTGTCCTCTTGGGTCTACGAAATAAGAAGTTCCATAAAATCTGCCCAGGTTCCATGGTTTTTCTTCACCTACCCGGTTGATGCAACCCATGAAATATCCGTTGGCCGCAGCATGTGCCGGCTGCTCCAGTTTCCATAAGTACTGAGAAAGACCGGCAACAGTAGCAGAAGGGTTATATACAATCTCTGCTCCGTTCAATCCAAGGCATCTTGCCCCATCCGGGAAGTGACGGTCATAACAGATATACACACCTACTTTTGCATATTTTGTCTGAAACACCGGATAGCCAAGGTTTCCGGGCTTAAAGAAAAATTTTTCCCAGAAACCGCTGGTATGCGGAATATGATTTTTGCGGTATTTGCCCAGATAAGTTCCATCTGCATCAATCACGGCAGCGGTATTATACAACACACCCGATTGTTCTTTTTCATAAACAGGAACGATGATAACCATGCTGTATTTTTTGGCATACTCAGCCAGTCGTTCGGTGGTTGGCCCGGGAACGGCTTCAGCAGATGCATACCATTTTTTATCCTGCCCCGGACAGAAATACGGCGTGTTAAAAATTTCCTGCAAACATAAAATCTGCACGCCTTTTTTACCTGCTTCTTCAATCATCGGAATATGCTTTTGATACATTGCTTCCACAATTTCTTCTATGGTTCCTTCGCCTTCTGTTTTAGGCAAACTCATTTGGATTAGTCCTGA
>JAYWCV010000305.1:0-3053 GCA_043780275.1 Chitinophagaceae bacterium | reverse complement strand
TTCTTCTTAGAACCTCTGAATCCCATTTTACCGGCACTGCTCCAGGAAATAACCTGTCCGCTCTTATTGGTAAGACTGATGATGATATTGTTAAATGTTGCAGAGATATGTGCATCGCCATGGGCGTCTACTTTTACCACTCTCTTCTTTGCTGCAGCTTTTGCGCTGTTTTGTGATTTTGCCATAATTTAAATCCCAGGTATTCTTTTTTAAAAAATGATTGTGTTGTTAAACACAACTTGAACCAATCCTCCCTCCGCTAATTTAGAGATCAGGTATTGGTTCAATTAGTTATTATTTCTTAGCTGCTTTTTTCTTACCTGCAACAGTCTTACGTTTTCCTTTACGGGTACGACTGTTTGTTTTAGTACGTTGTCCACGAACCGGCAATCCTTTACGATGACGTAGTCCACGATAACAAGCGATATCAAGCAAACGCTTAATACTCATTTGAACTTCACTACGTAATGCACCTTCTACTTTAAACTCGTTGGTAATGATGTTACGGATTGAATTCAAATCCTCATCACCCCACTCATTTACTTTTTTATCGTAACTAACTGTCGCTTTATCAAGAATATAACGGGCAGTTGAAGGTCCAATACCATAGATATAAGTTAGACCAATCTCTCCTCTTTTATTTTTAGGTAAATCTACACCGGCAATACGAGCCATAATTTATCTTTAGTTTTTAAATTTCCTTTTTCAAATTGACAAATTGCAATTGACAATGGGCAAATTGCAATTTGCTTATTGCTTGTTGCAAATTGCTTATTAACCCTGACGCTGCTTAAAGCGAGGATTCTTTTTGTTAATTACATAAAGTCTGCCTTTTCTGCGAACAATCTTGCAGTCAACGCTACGCTTTTTAATGGATGCTCTTACTTTCATGATTCTATTATTTATATCTAAATATTATCCTTCCCCTTGTCAAATCATATGGGCTTATTTCAACGCCAACTTTATCGCCCGGTAAAATACGGATGTAGTGCATCCTCATCTTTCCGGAAATTGTTGCCAAAATTTCGTGGCCATTCTCAAGTTTAACCCTAAACATTGCGTTTGATAAGGCTTCAACAATTACTCCATCCTGTTTGATTAACGGCTGTTTTGACATATAATTTTTGGGAGCGCAAAGATAGGAGGATTAAGGGAAAAAAGAAAAACAAATTCTTTTTTTCTTTTTTTTGTCAAAAAAATTGGGTTTTAAAGCTAAAGAATGGATAATTAGGGTATGTCCAAAGGCACTTTGGTCATCTGCAAATATAAATTCTGTAATTCATGAACCGTTAAATGAACATGGAATGTTCGATAGTCTTCCCTGTACCACATTTCTAAATGAGAAAAATCGCCTGTTTTTGGAATACCAATACGAAAAGGCCCTCTGAGATATTTTGTACCCGCCCCTTGAGGTTCATTTTCAAATCCCAATTTGGTTAGCAGTTCATCACTTAATGGAATTGCCTTCATTTGTTCCGGATCATACCAGAATTCCTGAACACCATTGTCAACCAATGCTTTGTTTTCTTCCATGCTGGTTTCAACAACAATTCCATCACTTTCAACATTTTCAAAAGTCACTTTTATATTATCACCTGCTTGCAGATCTTTTACTTTTAACATATGTTTGAATTTTGTATTTCTAAAATACGAAAAATAACAGACACTTGACATTCTATTCTTAAGACGATTGCAATTATAATTGCCGCAGCGCATAAAAGGGTTGGCAACCTTCGTTAAGAGCTCTTTAAGCTGAAATGAACTTTATAAAGGTTGACAACCCTTGCGACAATTATAAATGCACCCCTTAAGACTTCTTTCTATAACTTAAAATTGCCCATCCATTAAAAAAACGGCAAATCCGGCCATCATTAAAAAATAGTTTTAAATGTCTGACAGTTTACTTCCATTTAGAACAACCATCCTCATCACTTCAATAAAACAGGAATCCGGATTAAACCGGGTTATCCATTTTGCCCATTCAGGCATACTGTCTATAGAAGTAAACCCCTAAAAGAAAAATATCATCATCAGGAAAAAAGAGAGTAACATGGCCTGCTGCTGATTTCATGCATAAGTTGAAATTAGTAAACCAACCCTTTTCAACTATATCAGAAACTTCGTAATTTTTTTTTTAGCTTCTGTTAGAATTTATTCGTTGAAAATATTTTTCCTTCAGTTCCTGAATTATTTTATATGTATTTCACTTTAAAGCCAGCTTCACTTACTAAGCTCTCAAACTCATCATCGCCTGTTATGAGTGTTGCCTTTTTCTGTATAGTTAATGCAGCCGCAAATGCATCGGCATAAGACAATTTGTGATTGGCTTTTATTTTTGCTGCTACCAGGGCAAGATCCAAATCTGCCGTCACAAAATGCAGCGGAAACTTTTTCATGGTCTCCCAAACCTGGTTTGCCTTTGCTGCGCTGTCTTTCCTGCAGCTCATGTAATACACTTCGCCAACATTCACTGAAGTGATATATAGCTCATGTGTATCTTCTGCTGCTTCGTTTAATAATTTCTCCACCGCATCGGCACCGGGTTCATCACGAAAAAAAGCAAGCAATGCATAGCTGTCTAATACGTACTTTGCCATGTTGATTATTTGCTTTTAGGTTTACTGTGCAGATTTAGTTTCCTTTCTTCCAGTTTTTTTTCTTCGGCTTTGAACACTTTCATCTCTTCTTTCAACTTTCCGGTTGATGATAATATTCCCCGGAAGGATTTAAAATACTGCTCATTAATGGGGCGTATCACAACTCCTCCTTCTATTTCTTCAAAAAGAACTTTGACACCCGATTTGATACCGTATTTATTACGTAACCGTTTGGGGATTAGCAACTGCCCTTTTGAAGTTAATACTGATGTTTCCATACTTGCTCATTTTGTACCCAAAAATATAAAAGTATTACCAAATAAAAATGTAATACTTAATAAATTTAGGGAAACTTCATAAAAAAGTAGGATTGCTCAACAGGCATTCAATACAAACATGGGCAGGTAAGGGTTTTTAATAACAATGTCTATGTATTCTGAACAGAGATTTTTTTCT
>JAYWCV010000304.1:0-2272 GCA_043780275.1 Chitinophagaceae bacterium | reverse complement strand
TGATTTGGAAGTATCTGTTACTTGCGCAAACAAGTTGAGTACAGAAAAAATTATCGCTATTAAAAAAGCACTTAACCTAAGTAAAAATCGTTGCATATTTTTCGTTCTATATCTAAATGATCATTTCAACAATAATAACCACCTCAAATGCTGAATTTTGTTTAAGGCGGCAAATTAAAAGTAAATATTGAAAGTGTTTGTTAAAAGGAAGATCTCAAAGACAAATTTATTCAACGAATAAAGATAAAGTTCGTCAATTGGTTGGCCTTATTGATCTGCATTTTTTTCTTCAAGCTGATCGCTTGTTTTTCCAAACCTTCTTTCTCTTTCCTGATAATCTATAACAGCTTCATACAGGTTTTCCTTTCTAAAATCGGGCCACCTTACTTTTGTAAAATATAATTCGGCATACGCCAATTGATATAATAAAAAATTACTGATCCGGTTGTCCCCACTGGTTCTTATCATCAATTCAGGATCAGGTATCTTATTTGTACACAAATATTTTTCGAATAATAGCTGGTCGATATCTGCTTCATTCAATGCTCCCTTTGCCACATCTGCGGCAATCTGCTTTACTGCATTTAATATTTCCCAACGACCGCTATAACTCAACGCCATCACAAGTGAGAGCCCGGTGTTTTCTGCTGTCATATCCAAAGCTTCTTTCAATTCTTTTTGAGCATTTAAAGGCAATGTATTTAAATCGCCAATAATCTGAAGCCTAATATTGTTTTTATGAAGGCTTTCTACCTCTTTTCGAATGGTATTAACCAGTAATTCCATCAATCCTTCTACTTCATCATTGGGCCTATCCCAGTTCTCTGTTGAAAAAGCATATAAGGTCAGGTATTCTATTCCAAGTTCAGCACATCCCTCCACAATATTGCGTACACTTTCTACACCATGAAAATGACCATATAAACGGTCCTGCCCTTTTTCTTTAGCCCATCGCCCATTACCATCCATAATAATGGCTATGTGTTTAGGTAAACGACTTTTATCAATGTTTTCAAGTAATTGCGACATAGAACTTCGAAAATTCAGGGGCACAAAGGTATTGCCATTTTTTTTTATAACAAGTACCAGGCTGAATAAAATAATACAGCAAAAAGTAGAAGATAGTTAGTTGATTAATAGTGCTTTATGCAGATTGATTATTAGTATAAAAAGAAATGAAAGAATCTGAATGAACGGCTGGCAATTTTTATGAATAAAATTATCTCGAAAAGAGTGGACGGAGTTGTATGTTTCTGAAATTACCGAAATTAAATCCGGTATTACTTATACGTAGGACATCTATACGATTGCAGGTTAATTGACATGAATAACATAGCTGTCACAAAATGATCTTTTTGAGAAGTACCACTGCCTCTTTGCCGACCGGGAATTCCTATTGGAGAACCCAATTGAATAGATCTGTCAGACAAAATATAAGCCGGTGAAAGACTACCATCAGGCAATGGCGGAAACACAGACATATCAACATATGTTTTGCTTACATCGTCCAAATAATCTGTATTGGTGAACCTGTACAGAACTTCGAACCCAATATTCATTTTTTCATTAAACGCATATTTAAACCCTACTCCAAAAGGCAAACTCAATGCCATTGAACTGTATTGTAAACGCTCGGGGTATAATGATGACCCTTGACCTTCGGTACCAAGCGGTCGTAAAAAATGTTTTTCTCCGCTTAAATATGCATAGGGGTCATAGTTAAAAGCACCTACACCCAAAGTTATATAGGGTGTATAGCTCATATTGGGTTCTCCCGGTAAGAATTTAAAGAAATTAAAGTCGCCTTGAACCGCCAATTCCCAGATACTTGTATTAAAACTCAGGTTTCGCTGAGTCATAAACGTGTTTTGTTTATTATAAATATCAGAATACCCAAGCTGGGCATAACTGGCTGCAACTCGCAATGCTATATAATTGCCGAAATTTTTCCGAAAAAATGCATGAATGGCTGGTTTGGGCCTGTTTATTCTTGCTCTTGTATTTAAATCACCGAAATAATGAGCTGCACCAACCCCCATCCCAATTTCGCCTTCTTGCACAATCGAATTTTGCCCAACTAAGTTGAATGTAAAAAATAGCGCAATAATTAATAGAAAATTCTTCATATTGATGAACAATATATAACCGTTTGTACTAACGAATAAAACAAATATTTCTTGTTTAATGAAATATTAATTTCTTTTATCGAGACCCCAATTTAATTTATTATGCAGGGTTTGAAGAAAATTATTTTCGTTCAAACGTACCAGGT
>JAYWCV010000303.1:0-16188 GCA_043780275.1 Chitinophagaceae bacterium | reverse complement strand
AAACGTGGGTTAGAAAAATTTGAAATGATTTACGAAGGCTGGAAAATGGCAAAAAATTCAACATGAGATGTGTCCAAACGGTAGCTGCCGGCAGGCAGGGGCACTAAGCTGTTTGCTTTGTGCTACTTTGAGACTTCGTGTCTTAGTGGCTATGTGTTTTTTTTGGCCACAAAGGCGCAAAGACGCTAAGCATTTATGTAGTCCTTTCTTTGTGTTCCTTTGAGACTTCGTGTCTTAGTGGCTATGTGTTTTTTAACTACTAAAACGCTAAGCATTTATGTAGACCTTTCTTTGTGTTCCTTTGAGACTTCGTGTCTTAGTGGCTATGTGTTTTTTTACCACTAAAACGCTAAGGTTTTGTATTGATAAATCTTCTTATTCCATTCTTTATTAGTGGTTCATTAAAATTAATTAGAAACCCTAATTGTTTACCGGTTAATTTAAGATGACTTAGAATCTGCGCTTCCCAAACCGGGTTTACTAATTCAATTGCTTTTACTTCTACTATCACTTCATTACCTACCAATAAATCTAATCTTAACCCTTCTTTAAAAGTAATTCCATCATAAACTATGGGGATATCCAGCTGCCGTAAGACTTCTATCCCTTCTTTGCTTATTTCATGAGCCAAGCAAATCTCGTACACTTTTTCCAGCAAGCCCGGCCCAAGTTCTTTGTGAATCTTGAAGGCAGAGTTTACAATTACTTTTCCTATATATTCTATTTCAGGAGTTATCATCTTATTTTTTTTTGCCACTAAGTTCTTCTTTGCCTTGGTTGCTATGCATTTTTATTTTTTTGGCCACAAAGGCGCAAAGGCTCTAAGATTTTATGTTGATTCTTCTTTGTGTTTCTTTGTGCCCGTCCGAACGGATTCATCCGGGCGGGCCTTCGTGTCTTAGTGGCGATGTTTTTTCTTGCCACAAAGGCGCTAAGACACCAAGATTTTTCTGCTATTCATCTTTGTATTTTTTATTTGTGTCTTAGTGTCTTAGTGGCTATGTCTTATACGGCAAACTAATCTCAATCTTTGTTCCTTTGCCCGGCGAAGAAATCAATTCAAATTTTCCACCCAGTGCAAAAACCCTTTCTTTCATACCCAATAATCCAAACGATTTTTTTGTTTTTATCATTGTTTCAACAAAACCTTTTCCATTATCTTCAACAGACAAAATAATATTATCCTTTTGCATATTTAATGATATAACCACTTCACTAGCATCGGCATATTTTGCAATATTGGTCAGCGACTCCTGGTAAACCCTGAAAATACAGATAGCTATTTCCTCGGGCAACCGGATAACCGTTTCGGAGGATGAAAACTGAACGGGGATGCCGGTACTTTGGGTAAACTGACTGCCTTGCCATTGCATCGTTTCCAGCAGTCCATTATCATCTAAAAAACTTTGCCTGAGTTCGCTTAATATTTTTCTTATCGATTGATTGCTGCCATCCAGTAACTCGATAATATTTTTGAATTTGTTTTGAATAAGTTCATCCTTGTCGGGTGTTTTTTTATCAATCCATGCCACATCCATTTTGATGGCAGTAAGCTGCTGCCCCAGCTCATCATGAATTTCACGGGCAATCCGTTTACGTTCTTCTTCACGGATAGTTTGCAAGTGGGCCGACAGCAAACGTAACTGTTCGTTTGTTTCTTTTATAGTTTCTTCTGTTTTTTTACGATTGGTGATGTCAGTGGAAATTCCTCCAACCGCATACACATTTCCATTCAAATCAAAAAGTGGAAATTTTGCTGTTATGTAATAATGTTTTCCGTCTTTTTCAATATTTTCCTCTTCCAACATTAAAACTTTTTTAGACTGGATGACTATTAAATCATTATTTCTGTGTGTATCAGAAATTTCTTTAGAAAAAAACGATTCTCTAGTTTTTCCAACGAATGCTGAAAACGGAAAATCTAAAAGTTTTTCAAAATTTTTATTACCCAGCATAAATTTACCTTCCACGTCAAAAAGATAAATTAATGACGGGCTGTTTTCAATAATATTATTAATGGCTTCATTACTGATACGCAGGTTTTCTTCGGCTTTTTTACGTTCCGTAATATCTCGTACAATACCCAGCAATTGCCCATCCTTTACTTTTTTAATAGAAACCTCAACCGGAAATCCCATACCGTTTTTTTTAATCATCATTCTTTCAAATGATATGGAGCCCTTATCTCCTACTTCTATAAGTCTTTGCCTGGCAAGGGGCTTTTCTGTTTCGGCATACGTATCTTCTACTTTCATTTTCAGAAACTCTTCTTCGGTATAGCCCACCATGCGGCAAAATGTGGTATTTACAAACATTATTCTTCCCTGTTCATCAAACTGAATAATTCCATCGGATGCCTGCTCTACCAGTGAGCGGTATTTTTCTTCGCTTTCTTTGATGGCTGCTTCTGCTTTTTTTCTGGCCATAATTTGCTTTACCAGAATTTCTTTTTGTTTTTCATTTTGTTCAAACAGTTGGCCAGTTTCAATTGAATGAACTATCTGGTTTGCAACCAACAAAAGATGCTCTATTTCCAGTTGCGAAAAACTGCGTTTATTATGCACTGAATACAGTTTAAGTAGTCCAATTTTTTTGTCGTTCATTATTAAAGCTGTGCCAGCGCAGGAAATGTATTTAAACTCAGTATTGTCATTTGGTAGCTCATCAAAAAAACGGAGCTTTGTACCGGTATCTTCTAAAAAAAAGTTTTGCTTCTCCCAAGTCATTTTTTTAAGATAGGACATGCCAAACCTCAAAATAAATTTTTTATTATTTTCTTCAATACCAACACTGGAAAACATTTGTAATTCCTCACCTTCTGCCAGAAGAATGGCACAGGCATCCACCTCAAACGCATCCTTAATTTTTACCAAAAACTCTTTTGCCTGTTCCGAAGCCGAAAATAAATCAATTTTCAATTCCTTTATGGTGGAAAGTATGGTAAACCTGCGTATTGATTTTTCCTGTTCCTTTGTTTTTTCAGCAATTATTTTTTGTAATTCTTCATCGCTGATGGCTTTCTCCGAAACCAATTTTTCGAATTTCCCCTTATAAGTAAGTATGGAAAAAATGTCTTCATTTCCATTATTTTCTGAAGATTCATTATCATTTTCTCTGCCTTTATCAAGGAAACGGAGGTAGAGCCATAAAACGGTGGCAAAAAATAATGCGGCAATTGATTTACCAAACATATGACTGATCAACTTTGAAGAAAAATCCGGTTTTTCCCAGAAGCTGATGGTGACAAATAAAAGTGAATCAAAGTTGAGAATAATCAGCAGGGTTAGTGCAAGCCGGGAAAACAAATTCAACCACTTTACTTTCGAAAAGAAAAATTCATAAAGAATTACCAGGATGAATGCATCCAGGATCAGCGAAATTATTCCAGCAGCCAGCACTCTGAAATTTGGATAAAAGAGAATGGAAGCCTTATCTGTCATGGCAATTTCCTGCCAGTTTGAAATTGATGATAAAATGGTTAATGAAAGGTTTGCCAGTATGATTGAAAAGATGAACCGCTGGGTGGTTTGTACCCCTTCCTTTATATATATTAACAAGATGGTAAATAAACCGGCGCTGAAAATAATGCTCGGGCTGATATATATGGATAATCCACCTAAAATTTCTAAATCAACCCTGGTTGATAAAAGTGTTTGGAATAGCTGATTAGCTCCAATTAACATATATAAGGGTGCAAGACCAAACAGAAACTTTAAGCGGTAGAGAAAAAGAATAAGAATAGCTATAAAGGCCAGCTCAGCTAATATGGTTAAAATGATAATCATCTGCTATCTTCTATTACCTTCAAATTTTATTTTTCAATTTTATCAGTTCTTCTTTCAACTCTATTATACGGGCTTCACGGCCTACAAATAAATCGTTGATTTCTTCAAGATCTTTGTTAGCATTTTCTAATTCGGCTGTTCGTTCTTTCACCCGTTGTTCTAATTCGCTGTTTAATTGTAAAATTGTCTCTTCTGCTTTTTTGCGTTCGGTGATGTCCCTTAATATGGCAATCACTTTTCCATTGCTCATTAATTTGGCACTTATTTCCACATTAATCAGTGCCTTATCTTTTCTTTTGATAACCCGTTCTGTAAATACAGGGTTTCCCGTTTTTATTTCCTCCAATTTAATCGGATTTTTTTTCAAATCACCCGGCTCAACAATATCTGCTGCATTCATTTTCTTCAACTCCTCTATCGAATATCCTGTAAGCCTTGCAGCACTTTCATTCGCTTCCAGGTAATTTCCTTCCAGGTCAACAATAAAAATTCCATCGGCGGCCTGTTGCACCAGTGTTCTGAATTTATCTTCGCTTTCTTTTATTGCCTGCTCTGCTATTTTGCGTTCGGTAATATCCCTTGCAATTCCCAGAAAACGTCCATCGGGCAGCATCTTGGAGCTTAGTTCCACTTCAATGACAGTGCCATCTTTGGCAATAAATTTTCTTTCATTAATAATGGTCAACCCATTTTTTGCATCCTCAATCTGTAAGGGTTTTTGTTTCAGGTGGTCTTGTTCAATAATATCAACTACTTTTTTCTTCAGTATTTCTTCTTTTGTATAACCAGATAATTTGCAACCATAAATGTTGGCATCCAAAAAATTACCTGCTGCATCATAAATAAAAATGGCATCGGAGGCCTGATCAACCAGTGTGTGGTATTTTTCTTCGCTTTGTTTTATCTGGGCTTCTTTGTAATAACGTTCCAATACAATTTTTACCTGGCTGGTTGCCCGGTCAATTAATGTTAAATCTGCTTCAGCAGGTGTGCGGCATTCTCTGTAATAAAAGGCAAAAGTTCCATACACTTTACCTTCGGTATTAATAATTGGAGTAGACCAGGAAGCCTTTAATCCAAAACTCAATGCAAAGTCACGATAGTTTATCCATAATGGATCGTTTGCAATGTCTGCTACAATTACTCTTTCTTTCCGGTAAGCAGCCGTACCACAGGAGCCGGCAACAGGACCGATTGGTATGCCATCAATCCCTTTATTATAGGCATCGGGCAAACTGGGGCCAGCACCATGCCGAATATGAGTTCCTTCTTCATTTAATAGTAAGATTGAACAGAGTGCATTATCGGAATAGAATTCACAGTGTAAGGCTATTGTATTCAGAACTTCCGGTAATGGTTTTCCGGTAGCAATCATTTCCATCACCTTTTTTTCACCGGCAAGCTGCTTTTGCAAAATAGTTTTATCCCTTTCGTCTTGCTTCTGTTTTATTGCTGCTTTAATGGCAACAGGCAATCTTGTTAACCGGTCTTTTAAAATATAATCATCGGCCCCTTTTTTTATTATCTCTGCTACAAACTCTTCACTCACGGTGCCGGTAACTATAATAAAAACTGTATCGGGCAATTGCTGATTCTTTATTTCCAGTGCTTCCACCGAATTAAACTGTGGCAGTGTATGGTCGGCCAGTATCACATCGGGTTTAAAATTTTGCATTGCCAGCAAGTAGGATGCTTTATCGGCCACAATTTCATAATCAAATTGCATTTCTTCTTTTTTCAGAAAACGTACTAATATGTCGGCATCGGCAGCCACATCTTCCAGCATCAGTATTTTTATTTTATCGGGCATAATGTGAATATAAAATTTATTTTCTCTTGCGTATCCTTTGCGTGTCCACTGCGTTCTTTGCAGTAAAAAAATAACCGCTGAGGGCCGCAGAGTTTTTTCGCAGAGAACCGCTGAGATACTCTCTTTGCGATCCTTTGCGTGTCCACTGCGTTCTTTGCGGTAAAAATTAACCGCTGAGAGCCGCAGAGTTTTTTCGCAGAGAACTGCTGAGATTATAATTTATTAACTAATCTTTTCAATCCATCCACAACCCGTAAAACATTAAAATTCATCAACAACCCTAATTTACACCCAGATAATTTTAAATAAGTTAGTACCTGTGCAATATGGATATCATTTAATGCATCAACAGACTTTAGTTCAATAATTACTTTTCCTTCTACCAAAATATCAATCCGGAATCCTGCATCCATCTTACTTCTTTATAAACCAACGGCAATGGTTTTTGCTTTTCAACATACAATCCTGCCATTTGTAATTCATAAAATAAGCACTCCAGGTAAGCACTTTCAAGTAATCCGGGCCCGAGAGATTTATGCACTTCAATGGCACATCCAATTATTTTTTCTGATATCTCATTCTCTGTCATAACAATTATGTCTTGGGTTTGTTCAGCCAGTTCCAGTAAACACCCAGCTTAATAACAGTCTGTTCAAAATGCTCAAAGTCAACCGGCTTTACAATATAACTGTTTGCACCCAGATTGTAGCATCGTTCAATATCCGGGTCTTCGGCAGAGGAAGTAAGCATCACCACCGGGATGGTAAAGCGGCTGTTGTAAAAATTAAGGGAACTTTTATACGTATAAAAAGAAAGGATTGAAAGCAGGATAACACCAATAAAAAAGCCTGTAATAATTGATTTTAAAAAATTCCAGTTCATAAAAAATTGAAAATCTGTTACTTTTAAAGATACAACTGTTCTGGAAGATGGGTAGCACAAAAGTTGCTGGGGAAAAAATGGTAGCCAACTTATGCAATGCCATTACCAGTTTAGAACTAATTTATTAATGGTTCACAATCAATAGCTGTAAGAACCGGTTTTATAAATATTGAACAAATTTTTTCCTGCGGGATTTTTATTTTGTATTGTCTGAAGTATTTGACTGGTTTTTTGAACCCGATTTTTTAAGTCTTCCCCCCTCTTTTAATTTCTGACTGAGTATCCACTCAATATGCCCGTTTACGCTGCGAAACTCATCAGCAGCCCACTTTTCAAGGGCCTTATAAATTTCTATATCAACACGTATGACAAAGTTTTTTTTCGAACTCACGATTCAATTTTTAATGTTCATTGGCCATCATGTTGTCGATAGCCTTATTAAAAAGGAAGGGTTCGGCAGTACCGAAGAAAATCTTTTTTGATGATTTTAAAACTAATTGCATCCCTTTTCCACCATTGACAATATGAGCTTTCCCATAACCAGGAACTAATTTAAAACCACGTTCAAAAGATGGTGCTTTTTTTAATTCAGCTTTCTCTATTTCATCCTTACCAATTTTTTTAAAATTCCGCATATACGGAGACCATCGATATAAAATAGCTTTTTCTGTAATCTGGGTTTCAAATTTTGTTATGTAAAACAATGTAAACATTAAAGTTTCTATTACAATAACGCCTACAAATCCAAGTAGAAAACTCTTCTCTGAAAAAGCATTCTTGGATAACCCACTCATCAACATGATAACAATGCCTGATAATCCGGCTACAACAATAATAGCCCACAACCAGCTTTCCCGAAACTGCTGCACTTCTTTAAATATTGTTCTTTCAGAAATTCTCATCCTTCAATAATTATCAATGATTCAAAGTACCTGTATTCAAAACCGGAGCAACTGCACGATCTCCACATAATACTACTAAAAGATTACTCACCATAGCTGCTTTCTTTTCTTCATCCAACTGCACAATCTCTTTTTTTGACAATAACTCCAAAGCCATTTCCACCATACCAACTGCACCTTCCACAATTTTTGTACGTGCTGCTACAATGGCTGTTGCTTGTTGTCTTTGCAACATAGCTCCGGCAATTTCCTGTGCATATGCCAGATGACTGATCCTTGCCTCACGGATGATGATACCCGCAGGGGATAGTCTTTCCAGCAATTCCTTTTCTAAAATCTCATTCACTTTATCGCCACCATCCCGCAACGTGATGTCGGCACTTTCATCTTCCAGGTTATCGTATGGAAAACTGTTGGTGAGATGACGTATGGCGGCTTCGCTTTGAATATGTACATACTCCTTATAATCTGCCACATCATAAGCGGCTTTATACGTATCTCCTACATACCAGACAACTACTGCTGCAATTTCAATGGGGTTTCCCATTTTATCATTCACTTTTAATTTCGAACCTTCCAGGTTTTGCGCTCGTAAGGAAATATTATGTGTATTATAAAAAGGGTTTACAATAAAAAATCCATTTGCCTTCACTGTGCCAACATATTTTCCGAAAAAATTCAACACCCTTGAATGATTTGGGTTGATGACCATCAAACCCTTGATCAGTAAAAATGTTGTAATCACCGATAAGATGGCGCCTATAAGCATCCACTCATTTTCCGGTACATGCATAAAAAAATAAATTGAGCTGATGATTGTGATCAGAATAAAAAATAATCCAATAAATCCTGATGGAGGGGTTAAATTCTTTTCCATATGTTTCATTTTAAATGATATCATTTTGATATCAAATCTATATCAAATTTTTAAATAAAAAAAATGGATTCTTAAAAAAAGAATCCACTTAGCTAAATTATCTATCGTTCAATTATTGACCTGTTCTTCCATCTCTCACCTTAATATTTTTCTTGCCGGCATTTTTCTTTTCAAACTCCAACACCACATTCGGTTTGGCTATTTTCTTTTTATCGGCAGAATCTGAAACCGTTTTTCCGGAAATATCAATCGATGCCAACTCATCTTCAAATTCCATCACCGGTTTATCGAACAAATATTTCTGTGTGCTTTCCAATCTGCCACTAAACGGGTTATAATATTTCCAGATACCATGCTTGAGAGTAAGTCCATCCAGTTTAATTACTTTCCTTTCCACTACTAAAGTAGGATCGTTTACATCGTATACATTTATCGTATCGTATGGATTTGTCGGATCCACTGACTTCCAGTTTTCTTCCCGTTCAATATTTCCCACCTGGCTGAAGTAAACATTTTTTCCGTGCTTATTACCCCATTTATAATTTTCAACCGCAACCAGGTCTCCTATCAATGAAAACCGCCGCCATGCTCCGTTTTTCTGATCATTCAAAAAAAAACCTTCTTCTTCATAACCCAACTCACCCCGAAGCGACTCTACTTTGATTACCCATGGGCCCTGTTTTTTCCCTTTCATATCGACACAGTTAAGGGTATCTCTTTTCGCCCCAATGATAAATTCTTTACACTGGCCATTACCACTTAAATAAATAAATAACATGAATACAAATCCAATACGCATAGTTTAGTAAGTTTGATAGTACTTAACCCAAGTTAATAACGCCAAAACAACTGACATGTTTTCAAAATTACGTTTATTTTCATTTTTTAGTTTTTGCCTGATTGTATTTAACACATCTGTAGCACAGGTAAAATCAACGCCGGCAGAAGAAAGACTTAAATCTTTTCAGCAAAGAAAAGATCTGGAACAAAAATCTGTGTTAAATGATATTTCATTCAGAAATATAGGCCCTACTATCATGAGTGGACGTGTGGTAGATATTGAAGCAAATCCGGAAGACCCCACCGAATTTTATATCGCGTATGCTTCTGGTGGACTTTGGTATACTACCAATAACGGAATGTCGTTTACCCCGATTTTTGACAATGAGCATATCTTAACTATCGGCGACATAGCCGTAAACTGGAAAAACAAAACTATATGGGTAGGCACAGGTGAGGTTAACAGCAGCCGATCTTCTTATGCCGGTATTGGCATTTACAAAAGCAGTAATAATGGTAAAAGCTGGGAATATCTTGGGCTGCCTGATTCCCATCATATTGGAAAAATTCAATTGCATCCTACCAATGATCATATTGCATGGGTGGCTGTACTGGGGCATTTATATTCACCCAATAAAGAAAGAGGTGTTTACAAAACCATTGATGGTGGAAAAACATGGAAACAAACTTTGTTTGTGGATGAAAATACGGGTGCTGTAGAAATGGATATCAATCCAATAAACCCGAATGAAGTTTATGCAGCTGTATGGTACAAAACCAGGTCGGCCTGGAAATTTGTTGAAAGCGGAAAAACTAGTGGCATCTATAAAAGTACAGATGGCGGTGATACATGGTCATTTATTTCCGGACCTGAATCGGGATTTGTAAATGGTGAAAAAACAGGCAGGATCGGTTTGACTGTTTTTCCCGGCAATCCACAAATTGTATATGCCATCGTTGATAATAATTTTTCAAAGCCCGATACCAGTACAAAGAAAAAAACGGGTTTCATTAAAAACGATTTTCAACAAATCAGCAAAGAAGATTTTTTATTGATGGACAATAACAAAATTGACAGCTTTTTCAGGGATAACCGTTTTCCGAGAAAATATAATGCTGCATTGGTTAAAAACATGGTGAAAGAAGATAAGATAAATCCATCTGCCCTGTACGATTATCTGGATACCGATGATGGTTTTCAAAATACAGGTATTCATGGATGTGAAGTTTACCGAAGTGATGACGGTGGAAAAACATGGAAAAAAACACATGATAAACCAATCGGTATTTTTAATACCTATGGTTATTATTTTGCCAAAATATATGTTTCACCAACCAATGTAAATAAGGTTTTCATACTTGGCTTCAGTGCCCAGCTATCTACTGATGGAGGAAAAACTTTTAAAAATATCGACAAAGGAAATGTACACGCCGATCATCATGCATTGTGGATCAACCCGAAAAAAGATTCCCATATTTTAAACGGTAATGATGGCGGATTAAATATCAGTTATGATGACGGAGCAAACTGGTTTAAAGCCAATACACCGGCAGTTGCACAATACTATGCCATCACTGTTGATGATGCAAAACCTTACAATGTATATGGTGGATTGCAGGACAACGGAAGTTGGTACGGCCCCTCCAATCATAGAGAAGATATCGGCTGGATAGATAATGGCCAGTATGGATATAAAAGTATCAATGGCGGAGATGGAATGATGGCTCAGGTAGATACAAGAGATAATGCCACCATGTATTCAGGTTCGCAGTTTGGCGTTTACGGCCGTTATGAAAAAGGTAAACAAGGCATGCAGAAAATGGTTCGACCACAACATGAACTTGGTGAAACGCCTTTACGATTCAACTGGCAATCACCTATCATGTTAAGTAAACATAATCAGGATGTATTCTATTTCGGTTCGAATCGTTTATACCGTTCATTGAATAAAGGGGATACCATGATTGCTATGAGTCAGGACTTGACATTAGGCAAAAAAGAAGGCAATGTTCCTTATGGTACTTTGACAACTTTATCTGAATCACCATTGCAGTTTGGTTTGATCTATACCGGCTCGGATGATGGCAATATTTATCTTTCAAAAGATGGCGGATATAATATGGAGCAATTGAACCTGGTTGGTAAAGCACCGGATGTAAAGAAGGGATCAAAACAAGCTGTTGCTTTAACCGGTAAATTATATACCAACAACCTTTGGGTAAGTAGGTTAACTGCATCCAAACACCATGTTAAAAGAGTGTATGCTTCATTGAATGGTTATCGCTTCGATGATTTCAGTCCGTATTTATATGTAAGTGATGATTTTGGAACTTCCTGGACACAGATTGGCAAAGACCTTCCGTTTGAACCCATTAACGTTGTCAGGGAAGATCCGAAAGATGAAAACATTATCTATGTTGGAACAGACGGCGGATTGTATGTAAGCTTTGATAAAGGAAATAGTTTTATGATGTGGAATGCCGGTTTGCCAAAATCAGTTCCGATACATGATATTGCTATCCAGGAAAGAGATAACGAAATTGTTTTGGGTACACATGGCCGTAGTATTTATATAAGTAAGTTGAATGAAGTGCAGAAAAAAGCATTGAAGAAATAAATTGAATTACACTTATTTCAAACTGCCTGTTTCGCGACAGGCAGTTTTTTTATTTACTGATAAAATATTCTACCGCCAATTCATACCCTTTCAATCCAAGTCCGGCAATAGTACCTACGGCTTTTGCAGATACATGGGATATTTTCCGGAAATCTTCCCTTGCATGAATATTGGAAATATGCACTTCAATAACGGGTGTTGTAATAGCTGCAATGGCATCACCCAATGCAACGGAAGTATGTGTATATCCTCCGGGATTCAAAATAATACCATCATAATCGAACCCAACCCGCTGCAGTTCATTGATCAACTCCCCTTCTACATTCGATTGAAAATAAGTAAAATTGATAAGTGGATATTTTTTGGCCAACTCTTTAAAAAATTCTTCGAATGACTGATTGCCATAAATACCGGGTTCTCTTTTTCCCAGCAGGTTTAAATTGGGGCCATTAATAATTGCAATCTGCATGCTGCTATTTTTTGGAAAGATATGAAATGGAAAACTCCTGACACAAAGAATCCTGACATCTTTTATAAGGATGTCAGGATTCTTTTATTATAATAATTTTATTTTTTTTCAATCATACCTATAAATTCATCAAACAGATAACGGCTGTCATGTGGTCCGGGAGTTGCTTCCGGATGATACTGAACCGAGAACGCAGGTTTCCCTTTAATCCGTATTCCTTCAATGGAATTATCATTGAGGTTTACGTGAGTGATCTCTACATGATCGGCCGTTTTGATTGCTTCCGGGTCAACACCAAATCCATGATTCTGTGTGGTCATTTCGCTTTTTTTCGTTTGTAGGTTTATGACCGGGTGATTCAATCCCCGGTGACCATGATGCATTTTAAATGTAGGAATGCCATTCGCCAGAGCCAACAACTGATGTCCCAGGCAAATGCCAAAAACGGGTTTGTTTTCATCCATGATAGCTTTTACGGTTTCAACAGCATAGTCCATGGCAGCAGGATCTCCGGGACCGTTACTGATGAAATATCCATCCGGCTTGAACTCATTTATTTCTTTAAGTGTTGTTTTAGCAGGAAACACTTTTAAAAAAGCTCCTCTTTCAATCATGCATTGAAGGATATGTTTTTTTACACCAAAATCAAGTACCGCAATCCGCTTGTCCGCATCCGGATTTCCTAATTCAAAAGGTTCTTTGGTGGTTACCTGAGAAGCCAGTTCCAGCCCACCCATGCTAGGTACTTTTTCCAATTTAGCCTTCAATACTTCTACATCCAGAATTTCGGAAGAGATAATACAGTTCATAGCACCTTTTGTACGTACATGAGCCACTAAAGCCCTTGTATCCACGCCTTCAATTGCAACTATTTTATTTGCTATTAAATAATCATCCAGTGATCCGTCAGCCTGCTTACGGGAAAAATTTTCTTCCAGATTTCTACAGATCAATCCACTGATCTTGATAGTTTCTGATTCAACGTCTTCCTTTTTCACTCCATAATTACCGATATGAACATTATTCATGATCAACACCTGGCCAAAATAACTGGGATCGGTAAAAACCTCCTGGTAGCCCGTCATACCGGTATTGAAACATATTTCACCGGTTGCAGTACCAATTACACCAAACGCATTGCCATGGGCTATGGTTCCATCAGCTAACAATAAAATGGCAGGAGTCGAGTGATTATGCATTTGTTTATTTTTTTCAATTTCCGTTTATCTGACCGGTCGCAAAATTAGGAAGGAAATACTTCTTAGGAATTATTTTAAAATTAAATTTTTACCCAAATATTCAACTAAAAAAAAACTCCCCGATCATCGGAGAGTTTCAATTATATCTGTATCAAATATTTCAATTAAGATTTAGTCTCTTCAGTACTTGCATCTGCTTCTGGAGTTGTTTCTACTTCAGGAGTATCTACAACTTCAGGAATTACTTCTACCTCTGAAACTGTTTCAGCTATAACTGCAGTTTCAGCAACGTCTGCTTTCTTACGTCCACGACGGGTTTTCTTTGCTGCAGCAGAAGCATCTTCGATACCATTACCATAGATCTCGTTAAAATCAACCAACTCAATCATGGCTAATTCTGCATTATCTCCACGACGGGTTCCTAACTTAATTACACGGGTATATCCTCCGGGACGACCAGCTACTTTTAATGCAACTACACCAAAAAGTTCTTTGATTGCTTCTTTATCCTGTAAATGACTGAAAACAATTCTACGTTGGTGTGTATTGTCAGTTTTTGCTTTTGTTATTAAAGGCTCGGCATATACACGCAACGCTTTTGCTTTTGCTAATGTAGTTGTGATACGCTTGTGCTGAATTAACTGACAGGTCAGATTGCTCAATAAGGCAATCCGGTGGGCCTTTTTACGACCTAAATTATTTACTTTATCTCCGTGACGCATGGCTTTTTGTTTTAATTTCCTTCACACCGTGCCAGGAATTGTGAAGTACTTCGTTATAAAAATGCTTTTTAAAAAAAGCTAAATGATCAATATTCGTCTTTATCCAAACCTAATTTTCCAAGATCCATTCCAAAGTGTAATCCTCTTTCGCCTAATACCACTTCAATTTCAGAAAGAGACTTCTGACCAAAGTTTCTGAACTTCATCAGGTCTTCCTGCTCGTATTGTACCAATTCGCTCAAACTGTTAATCTTAGCAGCTTTCAAACAATTGAAGGCACGAACACTTAGGTCAAGATCTTCCAATGGAGTTTTCAATACTTTACGCAGTTGTAAAGTTTGTTCGTCAACCAGGTCTTCTTTCTTCTCTTCTTTATTATCAAATGTAATGTTCTCATCGGTGATGATCATCAAATGCTGGATTAAAATTCTGGAAGCCTGCTTTACAGCCTCTTCCGGATGAATAGTACCATCGGTAACAACGTCCATTATTAATTTCTCATAGTCGGTACGCTGTTCCACACGGGTATTCTCGATCACATACTTAACATTCTTGATCGGCGTATAAATAGCATCAATAGGAATATAACCTAATGGTGCATCTTTAACTTTATTATCTTCTGCAGGAACGTATCCACGTCCTTTAGAAATAGTCAATTCAATATCCATTTTAGCAGATGAGTCCAGGGTGCAGATAAGCAACTCCGGATTCATTACTTCAAAAGATTGAGTAGCTTCTCCAATCATGCCAGCGGTGAACTCTGTTTTGTTCTTTACAGATAACATGATCTTTTCGTTGGTTACATCAAAATCCACAATCTTCTTCAACCTTACTTGCTTCAGGTTAAGGAAAATTTCAACGACATCTTCAGATACACCTTTGATGGTTGCAAACTCATGTTCAACTCCGTCAATCCGTACACCGATAATGGCATGGCCTTCCAAAGAGCTTAATAAAACTCTGCGAAGTGCATTACCTACGGTTACGCCGAAACCAGGTTCTAACGGACGAAACTCAAACTGCGCATCAAATTCAGTTGCTTTTTGTAAAACGATCTTGTCCGGTTTTTGAAAATTTAGAATTGCCATATTAAAATTTCAGATTTAGAGTTATTGTTTATTTTAAGTTGAAATCCAGTTCCGTTTTTTGTTGTTTATTTCATCAACTTTTCACTTTCCTACTAACAACTACAACAGATTAACCATTTCAGAATTTGAAATGGTTAATCGTAATTTATGATTACTTAGAATACAATTCAACAATCAATTGTTCTTTGATATTCTCCGGTACATTTTCTCTTTCAGGATGTGTAATGAAAGTTCCTTTCATTTCCTTTTCATTCCAATCCAACCATGAAAATTTCGGATTTTTACCACGGAAATGACTAACTAAAGAAGTGTTGGTCTTATCTTTTTCTCTTAAAGAAATCACATCGCCGGCTTTCAACTGATAGGAAGGAATGTTTACAACATCACCATTCACGGTAACGTGTTTATGACTTACCAACTGTCTAGCACCCGGACGTGAAGCAGACATTCCTAAACGAAATACGGTATTGTCTAAGCGAGACTCCAATAATTGAATAAGGTTTTCACCGGTAACGCCTTTAATACGAGCAGCTTCTTCAAATGTTTTACGGAACTGACGCTCCAAAATACCATACGTGTATTTTGCCTTCTGCTTTTCACGTAATTGTAATGCGTATTCACCTAAAGTTTTCCGCTTACGCTTTTCTCCATGTTGTCCCGGAGGATTACTGTTTTTAGTTAACCATTTGCCATTGCCTAAAATAGGCTCACCGAAAATTCGGGAAATTTTGGTCTTAGGACCAGTGTAACGTGCCATGTTATATTTTTTCTGTCAGGTTTTTTAATATTGGTGACACGATCAGTAAAAACCTTTAAAATCAATCGTTCACCATTATAAATGAAAACTGCCATGCCGAAGCATGACAATTAATATTTCTATTATACTCTTCTCTTTTTAGGAGGACGGCAACCATTATGTGGTAATGGTGTGATGTCTTTGATCATGGTAACTTCCAGTCCGGAATTTGCCAGTGAACGAATTGCTCCTTCACGACCAGAACCAGGACCTTTAACGAAAACGTCTACTCTTTTCAATCCTGCATCCAATGCAACTTT
>JAYWCV010000302.1:0-31788 GCA_043780275.1 Chitinophagaceae bacterium | reverse complement strand
ATTTTTAATTTTTGATGAGAGGCAGCTAATGTCTCTTCATAAACCGGGTCTTCATCGATCGAAAAATTCGGATCGGTTGAATAAACGAATCCGCTTTTATTTGTTTGCTTTTTACTCATCGTTCATTTTATTAATGGTTCCTGAAAATCAGATCAGGATTGCCTTTAAGCTCATGTCCACACTTTGAGCCTGGTGAATTACAGCACCCGCACTGATATAGTCAACACCGGTTTTTGCATAAGCATCTATATTGTTCAGGTTAATTCCTCCGCTTGCTTCTGTTTCAAAATCGCCATTTATCAAGGTCAATGCTTTTTCAATTTGTGCAGGTGTAAAATTATCCAGCATGATACGGAACACTTTCCCTTTTCCGTTTGCAATTACTTTTTTCACCGCATCGAGGTCTCTCGTTTCTATTTCTATTTTCAAATCGGGTTTATGCTTTTGCGTATACGCAAATGAACGTTCAATGGCTTTTTCAATGCTACCACAATAATCGATATGATTATCTTTAAGCATGATCATATCGTATAAACCAAATCGATGATTAAAACCTCCTCCAATACGGACGGCTTCTTTTTCCAACAATCGAAAATTAGGTGTGGTTTTCCGGGTATCGAGCAGTTTTGTTTTATATCCGGCCAGCTTGTCCACATAGGTTTTAGTAAGGCTTGCAATACCACTCATCCGTTGCATACAGTTCAATACCAACCTTTCGCATGTTAAAATGGTATGAATAGATGCCTCTACTTCAAATGCAATCTCACCGGCATGAACCAAGCCTCCATCCATTTTAATATATGTAAAACTTGTAGAGGGTTCAACCTGTTGAAATATTTTTTCGGCAATATTGATTCCGGCAATAACCGTATCCTGCTTGATTTTTAAAATGGCTTTCCCTTTCTCCCCTTTATCAATACAAGACAAGGTTGAATGATCTCCTTCTCCAACATCTTCCCGTAAAGCAGATTCTATTAACTCGAAAAGTTGTTCATCAAAATTCTTCATGTGGCAAATTTAAATGAAAAAGCCCTCGTATGTGAATACAGAGGGCTTACTATTTATCAGATATCCAATTAAGATTGAATGCGTATTTCTTTAACTACCTGTTTATTTCCTTTCTGCCGCATAAAAACAGTGGTCCGGTAATTTCCATTCTTGGTTTGTAATGTACCGATGCAGAATAAATCGTTTCCATTATCTCCCTTATGCTTTACTTCAAATGATTTAACGCCGGAATTTTTAAAAAAATCCTTCAATATTAAAACAGCCTGAGCCTTACTGTAACTGTCGCTTTTATCCGGCATAGATATATCAACTGTTTCGTCGAAATATTTTCCCATTTCGGTAGCATTCCCTTCGTTCAGTGCATTTATTACATCATCTAAACCTTCAATGTATTTAAATGAAAGCAAAGAAAGTCCAAAGCTTAAAAGGAATATGGTTAGTAAATGTTTCATGTTTTTTGTTTTCATGGTTTAGAAAGCTAAAAATGTGCCACAATTTCAACTAAATAAAGCTAAAACTGAATTTAGACCAAGTGCTTCGTTAATAAATTAAATCAAATGGATGTAAATTTACATCCACATATCTTCAAATAGTCATTTCATCATACAATAATAAGACCTGCATGTCAAATAAGAAAGTCATCCTGCTGATTATGGATGGATGGGGTTTAGGAAAAATAAAATCGTCGGATGCTATTCAACATGCTCAAACTCCTTTTGTCAATTCATTATACCATGCATATCCAAATACAACCCTGGTTACCTGCGGACATGATGTGGGTTTACCGGATAATCAAATGGGTAATTCTGAAGTAGGTCATCTGAATTTAGGTGCCGGCCGGATTGTTTTTCAGGAATTACAACGAATTAATGAAGCGATTATTGACGGATCATTTTTCAAAAACGAACAATTGCTTTCCGCTATCCAATATGCAAAAAAAAATAACAAGGATTTTCATTTAATTGGTTTGGTCAGTAATGGCGGGGTGCATTCGCATATCAACCATATTAAAACAATTACTGATTTATGCAAGGAACAGCAACTGGAAAAAGTTTTCATACACGCCTTTACGGATGGACGTGATACTGACCCGAATAGTGGTTTAGGTTTTATCAGCGAACTGGATGAACATTTAAAAACCAGTGCCGGAAAAATTGCTTCTGTTTCGGGCAGGTATTATGCCATGGACCGGGATAAAAGATGGGAACGTGTAAAACTTGCCTACGATGCACTGGTAAAAGGGATCGGAGTAAAAAACAACAGTGCCACAAATGCCATTGAACAATCCTATGAGAAAAATATCAGTGATGAATTTATTTTGCCGACTATCATTACAGATGAGAACAATAACCCTATTGCAACTATAAAAGAGGGTGATGTAGTTTTAGCTTTCAATTTCAGAACGGATCGTTGCCGTGAAATAACACAGGTTTTATCGCAGATTGATTTCCCGGATTATGATATGAAAAAATTGTCATTACATTTTAGTACCATGACCGATTATGATAAAACATTTAATAATGTACATGTTCTTTTTGAAACCGATAATCTGAACAATACTCTGGGTGAAGTGATTGCTCAAAATGGATTAAAACAAATAAGAATAGCCGAAACCGAGAAATACCCGCATGTCAGTTTCTTTTTCAGTGGCGGACGTGAAAAACCTTTTGATGGAGAAAAAAGAATCATGATACAATCTCCCAAAGTGGCTACCTATGATCTTCAACCCGAGATGAGTGCATTTGAATTAACCGAAGCTATTCTTCCTGAAATAGAAAATGAAACCGCGGATTTTATTTGCCTGAACTTTGCCAATGCAGATATGGTTGGCCATACCGGTGTTTGGGAAGCAGCTATTAAAGCAGTTGAAACCGTTGACCAATGTGTAGAAAAAATAACAACAAAAGCACTCGAACATGGCTATACAGTTTTTTTAACCGCCGATCATGGGAACTCTGATTATATGATCAATGAAAATGGCACACCCAATACGGCACATACACTAAACCCCGTGCCATTATTCATTATAGACAATCATTGGAAAGGAAAAATTACTAATGGTAAACTTGCCGACTTAGCACCAACAATCCTCCTCATGATGGGTATTTCTATCCCATCAGAAATGACAGGTAATATTTTAATTGATTCCATTTAACTTTAGTCAAATTTTTTACATGAAAAAGAAGATATTTTTAATTGTCGGCATCCTTTTAATTGCAATACAGTTTATCAGACCTGTTAAAAATATTGCAACATCTGACCAACCTAATAACATTGGAAATCACTATACGGTTCCGCAAGATGTGAAAACAATTGTTGAAAAAGCCTGTATGGATTGCCATAGTAACAATACGGTTTATCCATGGTATACTAATATTCAACCGGTTGGATGGTGGTTGGCAAAGCATGTAAATGACGGCAAGAAAAAATGGAACTTTGATGAATTTGGAACTTACAAACCAAAGAAACAAGATCATAAAATGGAAGAAGTGATTGAAATGGTAAAAGAAAAAGAAATGCCTTTAAAATCTTATACCTGGCTTCATGAAAATGCTGACTTAACTCAGGAAGAGAGAATTGCACTTACCAATTGGGCCACCGCTGTACGAGTAGAGATAACTGCAAAAACAGGTTTTGTTTCTGAAGTAAAAAAATAAACCACTCCATTGAACAAGCGTAAATCATATGCAATTATATTATTTGTACTGCTGAGTATTCCCATATGCTCGTTAGTTTGTATGCAGATTTTTCAGCTCGTCATCAAACAGGAGATGAAAGAAAAGCTCGAATATCAATTGCTTCATAAAGTAACCATTAATAAGGCCGATTTGGTTTGGGTAAAAAAGAATTCCGAGATCTTATTGGAAGGGAGGATGTTTGATGTAAAGTCTATGTCTCAGGAAAAGGATATTTTACATATTCAGGGATTGTTTGATGATGAAGAAACAGCAATAGAAAATTTCATCCAAAAAAATAACAGTGGTAACTCCACCAACCAGCAAAGAACAATTGTGCAGTTTTTTCAGGTATTTCAATCTGCCATTCACACTGACTTTATAAATGGTATGCTTGTTTTTTTTGTTACTAATAAAATATTTTATACAGAAAATCGACCTGCATTATCTGATCAGATATTAAAAGTAAATACACCTCCTCCGAAAATATAGATCCTCCATTTAACCATTTTTATCTTAATATATTTTAAAAGTTCATATAATTTTTTATGAAAAAATTTGCGTTAGCATTTGCTGGCATATTTGTGCTATCTGTTTCGTTTGCCCAAAAAGACAGTTTACCAATTCGAAAAATAGATGAGGTTGTCGTTTACTCCAATAAATTTGCTGAAAATAAAAAATATATTGTTCAAAAAATTGACATTATAACCAGCAGTATGATTGCGAAAATAAATGCGCAGAATACCGGAGACTTATTAGCAAATTCCGGAAATGTATTTGTACAAAAAAGTCAACAGGGAGGCAGTAGTCCTGTTATCAGAGGGTTTGAAGCAAGCAGAGTATTATTGGTTGTGGATGGAATCCGAATGAATAATGCCATATACAGATCGGGGCATTTACAAAACCTAATCACTGTTGATCAAAATATGCTTGAGCGTATTGAAGTATTACATGGCCCATCATCCACCTTATATGGAAGTGATGCATTGGGAGGGGTCATCAACTTACAATCCAAATCACCCAAAACCACCGACAGCAATACGCTAAAGCTAACCACTGCTGCTTTTTCCAGGTACAGTTCTGTAAATAATGAAAAAACTTTTCACGTCAATTTGAGTATTGCCGGGAATAAATGGGGATGGTTACAGGCTTATACATTCAGTCATTTCGGCGATTTGAAAATGGGTGATAACTACCCGAAAAAATATCCGGATTTTGGCAGAAGGCCAAGCTATATCACTTCCATAAACGGTATAGACTCCATTGTTCAAAATAAAGATGACAGAGTTCAACGTTTCTCGGGATACAAACAATGGGATATCAGTCAAAAAATCCTGTTCAAGCAATCCGATAAAATATCCCATCTTATCAATATACAATTTTCGAATTCAACTAATATTCCACGTTATGATCGGTTGCAAGATATCCGAAATGGAAAATTACGGTTTGCCAGCTGGTATTATGGTCCGCAAAAAAGAAACCTCTTTGCCTATGAGTTAAATATGAAAAAACTACGTTTCATCGATGAGGTAAAACTAATTGTAAGCTATCAGCAAATTGAAGAAAGCAGGATTACAAGAGAATATCGGCGGTATGACCGGCTCGAAAAACGAGTGGAGAATTTGAATGTATTAGGCTTTACATTAGATGGAAAAAAGTTTTGGAAAACCAATGAATTAGTCATTGGAGTTGATGGCCAATTGAATGATGTGAAATCTGTTGGCTCACGTACAAATACAATAACAAGCGTTATTTCAGGCCTAGATAGCCGGTATCCGAATGGAGGAAACAACATGAATTATTTTGCTGCCTATGCTCAACACATATTAAAATTTTCAAATAAAAAATGGGTGATGAATGATGGTCTTCGATTACAAACCGTTTCGTTGAAATCTACCATTGCAGACAATAGTTTTTTTAATTTTCCTTTTACATCAATCGTTCAAACAAATACGGCTGCCACCGGAAATATCGGATTGATTTTTTTGGCTAACGAAGATGTAAGACTTTCATCCGGTATTTCATCGGGTTTCAGGGCACCCAATATTGATGATTTAAGTAAGATATTTGAAACAAGCACCGTGCTTAAACGATTGGTCATTCCCAATCCGGATATCAAACCGGAATTCACATACAACTTGGATTTTGGCATTAGCAAAAACTTCCATAAAAAAACACTTGTTGAGTTTACCGGATATTACACCATATTTCAAAACGCCCTTGTAATAGCCCCTTTTAAATTAAACGGCGAAGATTCGGTACTATATAATGGAATAAATACAGCCGTGTTTGCTAATCAAAATAAGAACCAGGCATTTTTGTATGGTTTTAATTCGAGTATCCATTTCAATATTTCAAAATCCATTTCTTACTATACCAGTATGAACTACACTTATGGCCGGTTTAAAAAAGAAGATGGACGTTTAATTCCCTTGGATCATATTCCCCCATTCTTTGGAAAAAGCAGTTTGAGTTATTCAAAAGGCAAATTTAATAGCGAGTTTTTTGGACTGTTTAATGGTTGGAAAAAAACAAAAAACTATAACCTGACCGGTGAAGATAATTTTCAATATGCAACACCCGATGGAATGCCTTCCTGGTTTACGTTAAATGTAAAAGCAGGGTTTCAGTTACAAAAACATGTATTGATTCAGGCAGGTATTGAAAATATTCTTGACCGTAATTACCGAAACTTCGCTTCCGGATTTTCTGCTGCCGGCAGAAACTACTTTATAACTCTACGATTAAACCCCTGATTTGTAAATTCTCAAACTATTTAGCTTAAATCTTTACGTATTTCAAACTAATTGTAAATTTTTCTACTATTTGAAACAAAATATCGTTAATCTTTATAAATATTTTTAATAATTAAACGCAGCATTTCTTTTAAATAATTGTCTAACTTACAGGCAACCTAAAGTTAAGTATGACCGAGGAAGCCCTCATAAAAGGATGTTTGAATAACGATTCAGTAGCACAAAAGGAACTTTACACAAAGTATAGTCCCAAAATGCTGGCAGTATGTTATCGGTATGCACACAACAGGGAAGATGCAGAAGATATGTTGCAGGAAGGATTTATTAAAGTGTTTTCGCAAATGCACAGTTTTGAACACCGAGGTGCATTTGAAGGTTGGATCAGACGTATCATTGTTCATACTTGTATTAATATTCTTAAAAAGAATAAAAAGTTTAATGAGAATGTGGACATTATACATGCGACAGGACTTTATGTTAGAAAGGAAAGTATTCCTGCAATTATTCAGGCAAAACAGATTATTGAATGCATACGGATATTACCGCTGGGCTATCGAACGGTTTTAAACTTATTTGCCATAGAAGGATATTCGCACAGAGAAATTTCGCAAATGCTGGAAATAGAAGAAAGCACCAGCCGAAGTCAGTACACCAGGGCAAAGGCAATGCTTGAAGGAATATTAATAAAGAGAAACATTATTCAAAAAACAGCGCAAAAAACAGGCAAAACGGTTTCTGCACTTAAATTATAATTAATCCGTTTCACCTCTTTAGTCAGGATATGATGAATGAATTTTACGATAATGAATTTGAACGGTTTTTAAAAGAAAACGTTGAGCAATATAAGATGTACCCATCAGATAATGTATGGGATAATGTATCTTCCAATTTACATTTCGGTAGCCGTATTCTTGGTTTTAGTTTCACTTTATTAATGCTTTCTCTGGGTAGTTTTTCTGTCTTCTTATTAAGCAATGATAAAAATGATATAGTAAATACAACTCAAACAGAATTAAAAATGCCTGTTGATTTGTTCAAAACGTCATTCAAAACTTGGGTAGTTTCTTCAATGAATAAAACAACTCCTCCCAATTCAATAAACACCGTTTACTTACCTGTAGTTATAGATGAAATGGTTTTGCAGCCTGAAATGAACGGCAATACAGATCCTGTATTTTCTGGAGATCTTACTGCTGTTGATTTACAAAAAGAAAACAGTGAAATGGAGAACACTCAAATTTTTAAGGAAGATGAGTCAGGGTTGAATAATTTGATTGATGAAAATTTATCTGTTTCTGAAACTGTTTCCCGGATAAATGAATTACCTCTTGCAATGCCCGAAGCTGTTGAAAATGCTATCAGTAATTTAACGGTTGCTAAAAAGAAAAACAAAACCTCTTTCCAGTTTTATTTCACGCCAACTATTACATCCCGAAAGTTGTCCGAAAATAAATCATACATCCTTAATGGCGCCAATTCATTATTAAGTATTACTAATCCGAATACGATCTTTTTTAATGTGAATGATTATGCAAATCATACCCCGGAACTAGGGGCCGAGTTTGGCCTGGCTGCCATCATTCCAATTTCAAAGAAATTAAACCTCAGAGCCGGACTACAATTGAATATCAGCAGATATTCCATCAAAGCATTCAATACAGCAGGTGATATAGCAACATATGCGCTAAACCGGGGAACCCGTGTTGACAGCATGTCCATGATGAGTAATTACAGAAATAATCTAAATGGTTACAATCCTGACAACTTACATAATTTTTATTTCCAGATTTCAGCACCAATAGGAATCGAATATCTTTTTGCTAAAACCAAAAATGTTCAATTTGGTATTGCCGGTACAGTACAACCAAGCTTACTAATAAAAGACAGGGTTTATTTATTGTCTGTTGATTACAAGAATTATACGGAAGTGCCGTGGTTGGTTCGCAGGGTAAATGCAAATACAAGCATTCAACCTTTTGTTTCTTATTCAACCGGAAAACTAAATTGGCAGATAGGTCCACAGGTTCGGTATCAGTTATTATCTAGTTATGTTGATAAATATCCTGTAAAAGAAAACCTGTTCAATTATGGTTTCAAAATTGCTGCATCTTTAAACAGATAATTCATCTATCTATTAAATAATATCGCCCTGGTTTAAATTCGACCGGGGTTTTTCTTTTTACCAAAATGCTTTTAATTAATTTTACCGGATGAATTATTTCAGATTACTTATACTATCGATATTTTGTCTTTTAACATTCTGTTCGTGCAATCAAAAAGATAAAAATGTATCCGGCAAGTTTTTTCCTGCCATTTCATTTATTAAAAGCCAGGTAACTCATGTAGATAGCTCATTTTACAATATCATTAAGATTGTAATCATGGATGGCAAGACGGATACAAGCTTTGTAAACAGGGAAGAATTCAGAAACCTGGCCATTGATTTTCTGAAACTACCAGACATCAGTGATAAAAAATTAAGCAAGTCATACAAAGAAGAAAAAATGTTTGACCAAAGTTTGAACAGAGTAGTTTTTACTTATACAGCACTAAAAGAAGGACTTGAAATACAAAAATTAGATGTGGTGATCATTCCGGATGCAGGTGGAGATAAGGTAAGTAATATTATCATTTCCTCGGGTATGACAGATAAAGCTGCTGTAATAAATAAAAACTTATTGTGGCAGGTTGATAAAAGTTTTCAGGTAGTAAAAATTATTCAGGAAGAAAATAAACCTGAAAAAACAATCATTACTAAAGTTGTATGGAACAATAAAGAAGATTAATTATTTTATTCGCTTATTTTCTTTCTGAATATGACGACTGAACATTTCAAGAATATTGTAAAGTCTTTGCCAATAGAGCCGGGTATCTATAAATATTTTGATGAACAGAATGAACTGATTTATGTAGGCAAAGCAAAGAATATAAAAAAAAGGGTTTCTTCTTATTTTTTAAAAACACTGGCAAGCTATAAAACAGTTGAACTCGTAAGAAGGATTAACCGCATAGAATTTTCAATTGTAGATACCGAACAAGACGCTTTTCTTTTAGAAAATGCGTTAATCAAAGAATACCAGCCGCGATATAATATCCTTTTAAAAGATGACAAATCATACCCTTTCATTATTATAAAAAAAGAACCTTTTCCACGAGTTTTCTTCAGCCGGAAAAAACTCCATGATGGATCTGAACATCTTGGGCCTTATACTTCTGTTTCCCGAATTAAAGAGTTGCTAGAATTCATTAAACTAACTATTCCTTTACGTAATTGCACCTTAAATCTAACTGATAAAAATATTGAAAAAAAGAAATTTAAAGTTTGCCTGGAGTATCATCTCGGAAATTGCAAGGGTCCTTGTGAAGGGCTTCAAAGCAAGGAAGATTATGCATCCGGGATCGGTCAGTTAAAAAATATTTTAAAAGGAAATCTTTCAGAAGTGATTATTCATTTTAAGAAAGAAATAAAATTAAAAATAAAGGAGTTGAATTTTGAAGAAGCAGACCTTCTTAAAAAAAAGATTGCGTTCCTGGAAAACTATCAGGCAAAATCAGTCATTGTAAGTACGAAGCTTGGCGATGTAGATGTTTTTTCGATTCTTCTTTCCGGAGAATCAGGTTATGTTAATTACCTGATGACCAGGAATGGAACTATTGTTCAAACACATACTATAAAATATGAAACAAATTTGCATGAAACCCCTGAAGAGATCCTACTTTTTTCTATAGCACAAATTCGAAATAAATTCAATAGTACAGCCCATGAAATTATTGTACCCTGTAAGATTGACTACCCTGATAGTAATATCATTGTTACTGTACCAAAAGCAGGTCATAAAAAAAAGCTCCTCGAATTATCCGTAAAAAATGCAAACTATTTCATGAAAGCAAAAAGTTTAAACGAAAAACTTCATTCCGGTGTAGGAAACATTACAAAAACACAGGTATTGATTGAAATGCAGGATCAACTTCAGTTACCCAGCATCCCAACGCATATCGAATGTTTTGACAACTCTAATTTTCAAGGCAGTTATCCTGTTTCGGCGATGGTGTGTTTCAAAAATGGCGAACCCTATAAGAAAGACTATCGTTTATTTGATATTAAAACAGTTAAGGGAATAAATGATTTTGCCTCTATGAAAGAAGCTGTTTACAGGCGTTATAAAAAATTAATCAGGGAGAATGGAGCATTTCCCCAATTGATCATTATTGATGGCGGCAAAGGGCAATTAAATGCTGCTATAGAAGCTCTTCAGGAATTAGATGCCATGGGTAAGACCACTATTATAGGTTTAGCAAAAAACATAGAAGAAGTTTTTTTTCCGGGAGATAAAGAAGCCAGGCATCTCGATTTTAACAGTCATGCATTGAAACTAATCAGATCAGTACGGGATGAAGTTCATCGGTTCGTCATCAACTTTCATCGAAATAAAAGAAGTAAAGGAACATTTAAAAATGAATTGGAAAATATTCATGGCATTGGAAAAATAATTGCAACAGATTTGCTCTCTACATTCAGATCGGTAAATAAAATAAAAAAGGCAACACTGAAAGAACTTGAAGTAGTGATTGGGAAAACAAAAGCCCGGTTGGTTTTTACATATTTCGAGAGTAAATAAGATCAGACGTGCTATAAAAAATAATGGGGCCCGGATAGAAATCCAGCCCCGTTTTAAAATCCAATATCCTATGAAAAACCAAGGTAAAAGTAGTTTAATTTATTCGATAAACCAACTACTACAAATTATTTTATGGAAATATATTTTACATTTACTATAACGGTCATGCTTATCTAAAAAAAGCAAAGACATGACCGTTTAATAAATTAGTATGACCAAAGATTCTGTTCGAAATTAAAAATTTTATCTTTAATATTTTCACCTTCCAGCAAAGCAAGAATCGGATCTTTTACCAATCCTCTGATCAGTTTGTTGGATGGATTATCCAACGTAGACTTTACAATATAACTACTGAACATCCTGCTTTCAAACAATTCTTCCCAAGTCATTCGGTAAACGCCCATATTTTTCGGGTTATACACTTCATTGGAAGCAAGTAATGGCCGAAGATCTGGGTAATAAACCCAAAACATAACTGACGTTCCTCTTTCCTGTCCATTTGGCAAATACACTGTTTTTAATGGTGCAATACCAAGTATCCTAACAATCATTCTGCTAGATTCTTTATCAAAAATCCATTCTTCTTTTATCCGAAACTTATTCACCGAACCCGGATCAAAACTAGCCCTGGTTACTACATATTCTACAATCTTACTTGGATCATTCACATCGGTTCTACCGACAGTGTCTGCAGATCCAACAGTCATTTGCTCAATTTCAGTTAATGATAAAGGGGTAGTAAAACGATCATCTGCGAAAGCAGTTACATCACCGGTTTTTACTACATTCAGAACCATGTTAATGAATATCTGGCTACCATTATCCTCATCTGATTGATAACGAAAAGTTTGATTCATTTTTTCTCTTAAATCCAATTCCCGCCAAACTTTCTCTGTAAAAAACGCATCATCCCAACGTAGATGCTCATATGCAAGAGGTGTACGGCTACTTGATCCGAATTTCTCAAATGCATTATCCGGTCGTAAAGATTTTTTTATGGCATTATCAATCATACCACTGGTATCCACCCTGATTGGAATATTTCCATAAGGATTGAAACCCGCAGGTAATTGATTTACGTTTGTCTGTTGCTGAGGCTGAGTCTGTGGCTGAGTCTGTGGCTGAGTCTGTGGCTGAGTCTGTGGCTGTTGCTGATTAGCTTGTGTAGTTCTTCTTGTTCGCTGAGCAAATACAGCATCTGCAAAACAAAAGATTAACAAAAGCAATAATCCAGATTTAATACTATTCATTTTCATGTCAACACATTTATTTTATGTAATAAACCAATGACGGTAGTTTTCTGCTTGTTCCATCCGGTCCAACAGCACGGATATTATCTATCGTTACTAAACGCCCTGCTTTCATATTGCGTAACATCGTTTGTGCTTTTGGACTCCATGTATTACCCGTACAAGCTGCTTCTTCAATATCGCCATCATCTGTATCAGCCGTTAAAGTAAAACCTGTAACAGCGTATTTCAATTCAAATGGAAAATCTTTTATATACGCTCCTACACCGGATTGTGCCCTGAATGCTCCCGCAGGAACATTATCACCACTTGAGAAACCACCCACAGTAGCAACCGGCGTTGGAATAGTACGTACTCTGAATTGAGATGCACCTACTACTTTACCGTTAATACTTACACTAACCCTGCAATCATCAGTGATTGAATTTACTCTTGCAATGTATTTGCCTCTAGTTCCTGAAATAGAGCCACCTCCACCGGTAATACTGGTTTGTATTTGTTCTGCACCTCCACTGGCTGCTATTGTAATCGGATTATCAACACCGATATATAATACATTCATTTTATCCAAAGCTATTGAAGCATTTGCCTGTCCTACTGTATAATCAATTTGTTTAGAAATAGTTTGTTTCATTCCATCTTGGTCGGTATAGGTTACATTTACATTCAACGAATTTGCACCCATTGCATTGACCGTTGTTTTCCAATGTGCAGCACCATCAGGTCCTATTGATACATTGGCGCCGCCAATGGTAACAATTGGTTGTGCAGTTTTACTAAACGCTCCAACACCTGCCGTAATTTCCAATTCTTCTCCCGGCATTAAGTAGCTTGAGCTTTGTCCAACAATTGCCGAATATGTATCAAACCGAACAGCCACTTCGCCTACTTTATTATGGCAATATGCAATAATTTTATTTTCAGAAGTTTTCAGATCGTTCTGGAACTTACTTAATATAGTTAAAGCGGCTACTGTAGGAACCATTCTAAAGTAAGCTGCTTCCCAAGTCTTGTTCCCCTTATTCTGGGTTTTAGGCATGGTCAAATCTATAGGAAGATTATTCCTGAACTCTTTGGCAACAGCAGAATCAACAGCTATCACTTTTGCCTCATATACAGTAAGTCTTTTTAATAATTCTTTTCCGGCTCCTTTCTCTACTAAAATTCGTGTTGCCACATCCAAATTATCTTCTTTATAATCTAGCTTTCCTTTTGCAGGATCATATCCCGATTCTTTTAAAATCTGGTCCTTTAAACTTTTTATATAATTAAATAGTTCGTTTGTATGATTTTGTACCTGTTCTGCTTTGGGATACCAGATACCGGCTTTTTCTGCTGTTGTAGGCTCACTCATTTTTGCTTTGAGAGAGGTCATTATTGTTTCAGTAGATTTATTAACCGTTGTATTTGAATTCTCCAAGCTGCTATTCACCGTTTTGAAGGCATTCAATATTTCAGCAGACACATTCATTGCTAACATCGCTGTAAGCACCAAATACATCATATTGATCATCTTTTGCCGGGGTTCCTTAGGTAACGCCATTTTAAATTGGATTTTCTTCTGTTAGTAAAATTTTCTTGTTAATCATCTCATTCATTTTATTAAACTATTCAAATGAACTGAGCTAGTTTTATCGTCCCTGCATGGCACTAATCATATTGCCATATACCTGGTTCAATTTACCCAGGTTATTGGCTAATAATGAAATCTGATCATGTGCTTTTTTAGCATCTTCAACACTACCCTGCATGACCTGTGAGGCTTGTGTTAAATTAGAATAAAACTGATTCATTGCCTTCAAATGATTATTCGTATCCTGTAATTCCAATTCATAAATGGTATTCAATGAAGAAAGATTCCTGGTTAAATTTTGTACTTGCTCATGAAACACTTTTGTTCCTTCAGCTGCCGTATTAAAATTTTGCACACTGTTTGCAGCGTTAGAATATGCTTCTTTCATATTTTCTAAAGCTACAGATGCTTCTCTTGTTTTTGTCGAGTACTCACTTGTTGCTGCAACCACATCTGACACATCACTTATATTTTCAACGGTTGTACCAAACTTCTTAAAACTCTCACTTAATTTACCCAAATTAACAGGTGTAATATCTGCGTCCAACAACATGTCATCCAATTTTTGTAAGGCGGAGTTTCCGTCTGATCCACCCATATTAGCTAAAGGAGTTGCTTGGTATTTACCAGTCAATGCAATTTCCTCGTCAGGATGTACATTCAAATTAGGGAAATAACGCTCCCAATAATACTCGGGTTGAGGAGGTACAACAAATGCCATAATTAAAAATACCATTACCTCGCAAAGAAGTCCAATTGTGATCATTTCATCGGCATATGGCCAGTGACGAATTTTGAACAAAGCCCCGGCAATAACTGCTGCCGCAAAAAAACTAAAAAGAAAATTAAGCCACCAATGGCCTTTGTTGGTTTTAAAGAATAACATGATTGGTCCTTTTTTTTGTTATAAAATAGATATTTGATTTAATAAATAATTCAACGGATACTAATACCAGGTTAGTTTTATCTGCTTCCTTTTACAGGTGCAGCCGGCAAATCAATTACTGTACGAAATCCGATATAAGATTTAGTGGTATCCTGGTATTCATATGCTCTTGTTCCAACTTGTAAATAGTACCCTATATCTTTCCAGCTTCCACCCCGAATTACTTTTCTTTTCATTCTTGGAGGATCTGAATCTTTTGCATTCCATCTTACATCTGGGTTCATATCATGCTGAAAATTATTCGAGCCTTCATAATATATAGAAGATGTCCATTCGGCTACATTTCCCGACATACAGTACAATCCAAAATCATTTGGCCAGTATGCATCGGCTCTTACTGTGTAAAATCCACCATCCTCCGGATAGTTACCACGTCCCGGTTTAAAGTTGGCAAGTAAACAACCTTTTTTATTTCTTAAATAATAATTACCCCAGGGAAACATGGATTGTGAACGACCTCCACGGGCAGCATATTCCCATTGTGCTTCGGTTGGTAACATAAAATCAGATTCAGGTGCCCTGTTTTTAGAATCCAGGTATGCATTTAAATAATGAGATCTCCATTCAGCAAATGCAGTTGCCTGATGCCAGGAAACACCCACTACCGGATAATTTCCAAAAGCCGGGTGAGAGAAATATCGTTTAGTCATTGGCTCATTATATGAATATGCGAAGTCACGAATCCAAGCCAATGTATCCGGGTATATTTTTATGTCTTTTTTTACAATAAACTGAGATCTGTTTTTTGTAGCATTTTCTCTTTTTGCTGCTTCTTTTAAATCAAAAACCTCGGAGTGGTATACTACTTTTGAAGGGTCAAATTCTTTTTTCCCAGCCAGTCTTTCTTCTGGTGAAAGAATCAGATCTGTTTGTCCTAACTGTTCGATAAACTTAGGATCTCCCCATTTTTGAGACCTCATTTTTACCCAATCAACATATTCATTACCATCCTTGCCGGCTTTTACAAAACCTAACCGTTTTGCTACAACCGAGTCACGAACCCAGTACACAAATTGGCGATATTCGTTGTTGGTAATCTCTGTTGCATCCATCCAGAATCCGTTTATAGAAATGGCTCTGTTTCTTGCACTAAATGCAAATGCAGGATCCTCATCACTTGGTCCCATATGAAAAGTTCCCTGTGGAATAAATACCATGCCAATCGGCTTTGGTAACACATACTTTGAACCGGGAGCGATGCCATACAATTGACCATCGTTTGGCAAGCCAACCGTTTTATTCTTTTTTCCGATAATTCCACAGCTAGTTAAAGTTGAGATAACAACTACTGCTAATAAACTGTAGATTAAATTTTTAAACTTCATATGCTTTGTGGTAAAGGGCAAATATAATGTTTTGATCGAATCTCAAACGCCAGCTTTCTATTTATTTTACTGATTCTCATGATGTTTGAATATGCGACAAATACTTAAACGGAAATAAAACATGATTATTGTATCAGTTTTGGCTTTAGTTAATTGATTTTACAGAACTTAACTGCTCTTGTAGTTCAATTATGCTTTTTACCGGCTTTTGACAGGAGTAGTTTTTGCATAAAAAAATAAAAGTTTGCTCTTTGTTAACATTTTTTTCGGCTATCAAAGGGTAATCCTTATTGGAAAATTGGGATGCCATACACAATTTATTAGGAATGTATAATGCTAAAAGCTCTTTTAAATAAACAACATGCAATTTACCTACTACAGCAATTTCATTTAAACCATAAACCATATCCATCAGCAAACAAGCCCATTTACTAAAAGAAGCCGGATATTGTAAGATGGCTGTTGAAAGAGACAATACAGATTGTTCTGATTGAGATTTAAAGGAATGATCATTCAACAGGATAGACAACCGAAAAAGATTTTCTGCCATTACAGCATTTGCGGAAGGCTGCGCACCATCATAAACCTCTTTTTTTCTCACAATAACATCCTCCTGCTCTTTATTCGTGTAATAAAAAAATGCAGCCTCTTCGTCACTGAACTCCTTTATTACGATATGGCTAAACTCAGCAGCCATATCAATCCATTTTATATCAGCTGAAGACTGACCAAGGTAAATTAATGCCTGAATCAAAAAAGCAAAGTCATCCAGGAATGCCGGGTGTTTTGCCTTTTTATTTTTCCATGTGTGACATAATCCGTTAGTATCCGGATTTATTAAGTTTTTTACTATAAAATTCATATTCTTTACTGCCAAATCCAAAATCCGGTCATCGCTTAAGGCTGCATAAGCTTTTGATAGAGCCGTATTCATCAAAGCATTCCAGCTAAGAATCACTTTGTCATCCAATAATGGTTTTATCCTTTTATTTCTTTTTTTCAACAATGCTTTTTTTCCATTGCTTAATATTTCTTCCAGTTCTTCCAAAGGCATAGACACTTGTTCTGCAAATACAGCCATTGGCGTTTTGATCCTCAATATATTTTTCCCTTCCCAATTTCCATTAGCTGATATATCAAAGAATTTACAAAATAACGCTGAATTTTCTCCAAGCACTTCCAGTACTTCTTTATAAGACCATACATAATATGTTCCTTCTTCGCCTTCACTATCGGCATCCATAGCCGAATAAAATCCAAAATCGGGATGCATTAATTCGGTTTTTACAAAATCAATGGTTTGTAATATCACTTCCTTATAAGATCTTTTTTTAGTTAGTTGGTAAGCTTCGCTTAAAACCGAAATCAACAAGGCATTATCGTACAACATTTTTTCGAAATGAGGTGCCAGCCATTCCGTATCGGTTGAATATCGGGCAAAGCCGCCTTGCAGATGATCATAAATTCCTCCCTGAATCATTTTATCGAGACTAAGAACAGCCTGTTTCAATGCTTCTTCATTTTTAGTGAAATGATAATACCTGAGCAGGTATTGTATTGTAATTGTTTGAGGAAATTTAGGAGCCTTCCCAAATCCTCCCCATTCCGTGTCAGCCTGTTTCATAATATTTTGGAAAATAATATCCAATGAGTCCTGGCTGAAAAGGATGTTGTTATCTGTAAAACTGGATTTAGCCTTACCAAATGAATTGGATTTTTCAATATGTTTTATCAACGTATCGGCCTGAGTCTCCACTTCGTCCCGCCTGTCAGTAAATATCTCTGATACATTTAACAGCACTTCTTTCCATGAAGGCCGGTTGAATGCCCGTTGAGGCGGAAAATAAGTACCACCATAAAAAGGTTTTCCACTGGGAGTTAAAAACACATTTAAAGGCCATCCCCCATTACCTGCCATCGCCTGAACCGCATCCATATAAATATGATCCAGATCCGGCCTTTCTTCTCTGTCTATTTTAATATTGATAAAATGGTCATTCATGATCTGTGCAGTGGAGTCATCTTCAAAACTTTCTTTTTCCATAACATGACACCAATGACAGGATGAATAACCAATACTTACCAAAATGGGTTTATTCTCCGTCTTTGCTTTTTGCAATGCTTCATCTCCCCAAGAAAACCAATCTACCGGATTGTTTGCATGCTGCAATAAATATGGACTTGTTTCATTAGCCAGTCTGTTCATTTCTTTTATTTAAATATTGAATCAGGTTTTTAAAGTTCGTTCAATATCCTGTGCAAACAAAAAAGGCACTCTTGATGAATGCCTTTTTGATGTATAAAGTATTTATTTATTTCTTTTTATTTCTTAAAATAAGGAAATGGTCCAATGCAGTTATCATGGATGGAGCCAATGGTTGAGGAGCAATAATATCTAACCGTAATCCTGCGCTTTCTACTGCCTTTAAAGTATTCGTTCCAAATGCACCAATGATGGTGCCATTTTGCTTATACTTAGGTACATTATCGAATAAACTCTTTACACCACTTGGTGTAAAGAAACAAATCACATCATAATTTGTATTGGTCAGAATTTCTTTCAGGTCATTGCTTTTTGTACGATACATAAAAGCCAGGGCATATTCGCATTTGTGGAACTTCAACCAACTACAAATATCATTATCCTGTTGATTTTCTGAACAAACGTAAATAAAGCTTTCATTTTCCCTGTGTTTGGTAACAACATCCAGGAAACTTTTATTGCTACCATCAGCTCCGTAAAAAACCTTGCGTTTTCTGTAAAGAATAAATTTTTGTAGATACAGTGCAATTGACTCGGTAATGCAGAAATATTTTGTGTCCTGAGAAATATTCAATCGCAATTCCTCACAGGTTCTGAAAAAATGATCTATCGCATTGCGGCTGGTAAAGATTACAGCGGTGAACCCGGAAATATCAATTTTTTGTTTACGAAAATCTTTTCCAGAAATAGGCTCTAACTGAATAAGAGAATGAAAATCGAGCTCAACATTATATTTTCGAGATAACTCAAAGTATGGTGATTTATCACTTTCAGGTCTTGGCTGGGTAATAAGTATTTTCTTTATAGCCTTTGCTTTTTCAGTCAGATTAACCAAGTTTTTCTCCATATTTCACGGAATAGTTTTGCAAAATTATACTTTCTTTCTTTATAAATAGATCAACACCAACTTGTAAAGCATTAATAATGGTGCAATTTCGAATGCACTAAGATACAAAAAGAAATGGAATGGATTGATTTTTACTATGTTACGCATCGAACCATAAGACAAGATAAACCGGTAACCTAGTAATCCAAATAAGCCAATCCATGATAATGTAAAAGCAAATTGCTGTACCTGGCCAACAGAAAAACTAATAATGACAATAAAAGGTAATAAATAAATGGAAATAACCTTGTTGACTATGAATACGATGAAGATATACGAATCGGTAGCTGTTGAAAAATTGAATAACCAACCAGAAATCTTTAAAAGAATGTATTTCCCAATATATATGAAGCTTACTAACATTGTGGCATATAATAATAATTGCCAGAAATTATCAACTGGCGATTGTTTTAAATAAAACAAGATCACAGTTATATAAAATGAAGCCGACAGCACAAAAAACAGGTTCATCAATAAAGACGGAAGTGGATTTTGTAATAAAAGCTCACTGATCTGGTTGTATTTTAAAGTTGTTCTGAAAAACAATCTGAAAAGATCTTTCATGTATTTTGCAAAAACCTGTTTAAAAATGGCGAAAAAAAGGATGAGCCCGGTTAAAACATAGAACAAAATCTCTTTTCCATGAAATACTTTTAGATCTGCGCTTCTTTTAGCAATTGGCTTTTTGAAATTATAATAAGGATGCTGTTTGTATACATGTTGAAACCATTGCCTTAAAAACCGCTGGTCATTATCAAAATTCCAGGCCTTATTTCTATTAACTTTTCTATTGATAGAATCATTGAAATAAGCAAGAACAAAAGGATCAATAATTTTTATAACAGAATCCTCGACCACTACTGAGTCAGCATTTGAAATAATAGTACTATCCAAATTGCTTTGCGATTGAACAAAGTTTAGCAGAGCTAGGTGATAAAGAAAAAATATCAGCAGACGTTTGAACATATTTATATATGGCTGCAAAAGTATAGAAGCAAGTATAGTAAAATGAAAAGATTTGAAAAAAACATCAGAAATAATTTACCAACCCGAAATGAATTTTGGATTGCCTGAGGTTGAATGGCGTGTCATTCCTGCTACCCACCGCCCATGCAAGGTTAAAGATGCCAGCCTTTGTTTCTAGTGCCAAACCCAAGCCTGAACTGATGTAATTATAATTGACCCTTGCGTTCTGGCTATTATTGCGTCCCCATCCTCCATCTGCAAAAACGAAAAAGAAAGAATTCGCTCCTACCAGATAACGATATTCGGCCGATGCCAGGGCATATTGAGACAGGTATTGACTTTCTTCATCAAAACCCCGCAATAGCTTATAGCCACCAATTTGGAATAATTCATTTCTGAAAATATTGCCACTTTCAAAAACAGCCAGGTTCAACGACGTTTTTATTGTACTCCATTTTCCAATCGGGAAAAAACGGGATGCATTTGCCTTTATTTTAAATAAATAGGTCTTCAATTTTACATTTTCATACAGCTTATCAAAATTAAATAATGGGTCAAGTGGGTCTTTCAGGTCTAGGACCTCATTATTTTTTTTGATATTTTTTGTTCCTGCCAAAAAATTAATTCCCAATAAATTTCCAGATCTTGGATTTAACCGGTGATTGGTATTACTAAATTCATATTCCAAACCAATACTGGATGAGGTTATATCTGCCTGTACCGGTAATTGAAGGTTTTTAATAATGAATTCTTTATCAATTCCATTTACAATGGTCTGAAATCGTTGAAAGAAAATCTTGCCCGATTTATTGGCAGACAATATATACTGTGTTCCCAATTGAAGATTCACATTCAGAAAAGTCGTGTCTTTCCGAAACATGTCGAAATTAAAATCGACACCAAATTTTGACTGGAAAATATACGGTTGCCGGTAATAAATATTTAACCGGGGAGAATGAACCTGGATTTGTTGCCAGTTTAATCCAATCGACTCCCCGTTGCCCAGCGAATTTCGCAAATGAATATTGGCTTCTCCTGTTACCAGTAATTTTTTCGTTGTTAACTGATCGTTATTGGGTAAAAACCCCAATAATACATTTACCTGGCTGCTTCGCTTTTGTTTCAAGTATAGATTCAAAACAGAGCCTGTACCTAACATGGAAATGTTTGATGGTCTTTCTTCTTCAACAAAACTAAGTTCGCTTATTTTTTTGCTGACCTTGAGCAAATTTTCTTTGTTATAAATGCTTCCGTTGTGTATATCCAGGTAGTGTTGCAGATAAAGATTAGACAATTTAAGATTGCCGTAAATGCGGATGCTATCAATTTTATAAATGGGCCCTTCTTGAATCTGTAACCGTGCAGAAACCGATTCGTCATGCAGGATGATACTATCCAAAAACACTTTTGCAAAAGGATGCCCTTTGTTTTCCAGGTTGTTAATTATTTTTTCCTGAATTAAATGAACCTGCTTAAAATCTATAAGCTTACCGTCAAAAACGGATGGTCTCCAACCTACCGAAAGCAATAAAGGTTCATCGTTGAGAGAAGTTTGTAAAGAAGTCCAGGTATATTTTTTCCCGATATAAATTTCAACATTTGCAAAATTGCTATCGTAATAAACTTTATCAATGGAAGCCGTTGCATAGCCTTTTGTTTGTATTAAAGTTTGCAGTTTATTTACATATTCAACACATAAAATCCGTGAAGAAAAATTAGTTTCTATACCTAGTTCTTTTTTTATAAAACTGGAGTCTCTGTCAACCGAATGTATAAGCAACCGATAATTGCCTTGTGCCATTACTTGTAATGTCATCAACCCAAAAATAAAATGAAATAGTATGAACGATATAAGCTTATGTAAATTTGCCATGCCGGTTTGCCGGTATTATTTAAAATAAAATTATTCATTTAAACCCGTATAATAATTTTGGCCGGAATTTATATTCATATTCCTTTTTGCAAAAAAGCCTGCAATTATTGCAATTTTCATTTTTCTACCTCGCTCAGATATAAGGATGAGTTGATAAGCGCATTGATAAAAGAGATTGAACTAACTGAAGAAAACATCGTATCACCCGAAAATAGTTTTGATTTGATTGAATCAATCGATACAATCTATTTTGGAGGAGGCACGCCCAGTTTATTGAAGCAGGAAGAACTGAATAGCATCATCGATAAATTAAAATCGGTATTCATCATCAGTGCCGATGCAGAAATAACGATTGAAGCCAACCCGGATGATATTACAGAAGAAAAATTGTTGGAATGGAAGAATGCTGGCATCAACAGATTAAGTATAGGTATTCAATCTTTTTACCAGGAAGACCTGGAATGGATGAACCGTGCACATAATAAAGAACAGGCAATACAATGCATTGAACTTTCGCAGAAACTTGGTTTCCATAATATCAGCATCGATTTAATTTATGGTACGCCATTATTGAGCAATGAAAAGTGGGAAGCAAATGTAAAAACAGCATTGGCATACAATATCCCTCATCTTTCCTGCTATGCATTAACGGTAGAACCCAAAACATTATTGAACAAACTGATTGAACAAAAAAAAACAGCGGATGTAGATCCTGACCTTCAATCGGAACAATTTGTATTGCTGATGAACTGGCTGAAAGAAGCGGGATACGAACATTACGAAATTTCAAACTTTGCCAAACCCGGAAACAGGAGCCGTCATAATTCTTCTTATTGGCAGCGTAAAAAATATTTTGGGTTCGGCCCATCGGCGCATTCATTCGACGGACAAAACCGGCAATGGAATATTGCAAATAACAACATGTACATTGAAACAATCCATGAAGGAAGGATTCCATTTGAAAAAGAAATTCTTACTCAGACTCAACACATGAATGAATTCATCATGATTTCTTTACGAACCATGGAAGGATTGAGTTTGAAAAAATTTGAAAACCTGACTGACGAAAAAACGAAAATAACTTTTCTTCAGTCTGCTCAAAAATATATCAATAGCCGTTTATTAAAAATTGAAAACGATCATTTGATATTAACCAATGAAGGAAAATTATTAGCCGATGGAATTGCAGCCGATTTATTTTTAGATTAACACTTCTTCAATCTGCTTAAACCCTTTTTGTGCCGGCCATTGCTCCCACAAGATTTGATAAATAGCTTTGGCAATGGGCATATCAGCATGTACATGTTTGTTTATTTCATAGATACATCGGGAAGCATTATATCCTTCAGCAACCATATTCATTTCAAGTTGTGCAGCTTTTACCGAATATCCTTTCCCGATCATGGTACCAAAAGTTCTGTTACGACTGTATAATGAATAACAGGTAACCAACAAATCGCCTAAATAAACAGAGGCTGCATAATTGGGAGATTTGCGATGTGTGACCGGGTTTGCGGGTTCATGTTCTCCAACGACCATATGTTCGATTCCGACTTTTTTTAAAAACCCTGCCATTTCATCGGCACAATTCGCAATCAATACACTTAAAAAATTATCCCCATATTCTAATCCGTGAGCCAGGCCGGCACCCAGCGCATAAATATTTTTAAGTACCGCCGCATATTGTACGCCAATCACATCATGATTGACAACTGTATTGATATAAGCTGTTTTAAAAAACCGGGAAACCGTTTCTGCAACATCTTCATTTAATCCGGAAAAACTGAGATAAGAAAGTTTTTCGCCAGCCACTTCTTCTGCATGGCAAGGGCCCATTACGGTAAAATAATTTTCGAGCGGAAACTCGAAATATTTATACAGGTACTCATTCAATAAAATATTCTCCGTTGGCAGAATTCCCTTTATAGCAGATACTATTTTTTTATTTTGAAGATCTTCTTTATTCAATTCTTTCAACACTTCTTCAACATATGCAGATGGGATGGCCATTAGAATGATACCTGCATCAGCTACTACCGTCTTTACGTCCGTACTGAATTTTATTAATGCCGTGTTGAAGTTTACTGAAGTCAGGTAATTGGGATTATGCCCTCTTTTATTGAAATATTCAATTGCTGTTTCTGTACGCAATAACCAATTTATTTCGTGCTTATTATCTGTCAGCATTTTTGCCAATGCCGTTGCCCAACTTCCACTTCCTAAAATTCCAAAACGCATGTATTAAATTATTATGTTTCGCTAAAAACTTAAGATAAAAAAAGAGAGTTGCTCAAAAGCCAACTCTCTTTCGAATTACAAAAATAACAGAAATTATTTTTCGTATAACTTATCCTTTGCAGTTACTTTTACTTTGGTTCCGTCTTTTAGTGTTTTACTGATCGCATTATAAGGTGCTATCACTACCTCGTCACCTTCTTTCAGGCCCGACGTAATTTCGATATAATTAATATCCTGAATAGACGTTTTAACGGCCGTTTTTTTAACCTTGCCTTCTTTATCTACAATAAACACTACTTCTTCCAGCTCGTCCGAATCAATGGCCACCGTTGTTTCTTCTTCGCCTTCCGTTTTACTGCTATTCTTTATATTTTCTTTCTTTTTGTCGTCGATACTCTTATCACTTCCTTTCTCTCTTGCAGCAACTGCATTGATTGGCACAGCCAACACATTATCGTGTCGTTTTGTTTTTATATCCGCACTGGCATTCATACCCGGACGGAAAGGAAATTTTTTAACTTTCGAAGGGTCAATCAAATCACTATACGATGCAGGATCTAAACGGATATGTACCTCATAGTTAGTAACATCGGTTGTTGTTGAAACAGCGGCCGACCCCGAGCGGGTAGTACTGCTGGCTATTTGTGTAACCACGCCTTTGAACTTTCTATTATTATATGCATCCACTTCCACATCGGCCGAGTCGCCGATATTAATTTTAATGATATCATTTTCTCCAACATCCACCCTCACTTCCAATTTACTCATGTCGGCAACCCGCATCATTTCGGTACCGGTCATTTGTGCAGTACCCACAACACGTTCGCCTTTTTTTACAGCCAATAAAGAAATAACGCCATCCATAGGTGCTACTATACCTGCTCTGCCCAGATTTTTATTGGCTTGTGTCAGTCCGGCTTCTGCAGTTTGCACACCGGCCTGTAATCCTTTAATACCTTGTAATGCTGCTTCGTAATTTGCTTTTGACGAAAGATATCTTGTTTCAAATTGCTCCAATTCTGCCTTCGAAATCACTTTCTGATCAAACAGTGTTTTATTTCTATCCAACGTAGTTTTATCCTGTTGCATAGCTGCTTTCAAAGCTTCTAATGCAGCGCTGCTGTTTAAAACACCCGCCATGGATTGATTGACACGTGAAGAAGCTTCATCTCGCTGCAATGCATATATATCGGCATAGATTCTTGCAAGCAATTGTCCTTTCCGTACACTATCGCCTTCCATAACATTCAACTCTACAATCTCGCCGGAAATATCCGAGCTGACTTTTATTTCCACCTCGGGATAAATCTTACCACTGGCATTTACCGTTTCTGTAATTGTTTTAAACGATGCTTTCTCTGTACTTACTTTAATTCCACTATCATCTTTTCCCCAAATCATTTTACCGGCTATTGCTCCGATGATGACTATTACAAGAATGATCAATGTCCATTTAACTGATTTATTCATAATATATTTAAATTAACTTCTATAATTTTAATCCTTGTCCTTTATAAAATTCCAACATCTTCATTTTAAATACATGATCGAATTGTGCATAGAGTAAATCTATTTTTGCCCGCAATAAACTGTTCTGACTATTGATTAATTCAAAAGTAGATAAAAGGTTTACTTCAAATCTTTTTTTAGAAAAATCATATAGTCTTTCTGCTGTTTGCACTGATTTTTTACTGGCATTAAATTTTTCTAATGACGTTACTGCATCAATAAATGCTCTATAAATATCCTGTTTCAATTTCTGATCATCCGCTTCTTTTTGCAACTCCCACTGATTAACTACCAACTGTGTTCTTTTCCAGTTTGTTTTGGCACTTCCTCCATTAAATATGGGAATGTTCATAGAAACACCAATATTCTGACTGAAGTTTTTATTCATCTGCTCTCCAAAAGGAATTGCTTTTTCGCCTGCAATGATAAATGAAGGAGACATTACATTATAATCGGTTCCGCTAACATTTACGGTTGCACCGGTAATTTTTTTTGGACCCTGATTAAATTCAGGAAATTTGATATTTACATAATTACTTCCTAATCCGCCAAACATGGAAATATTGGGATACATAAATCCTTTGGCCGCATCAACACTTTTCTTAGCAGAAAGCATTCTCAGTTCATTCACTTTTTGCTGTGGCAAATTGGCCAATGCCATTTTATATACCGACTCGGGTTGAAGATCGGCCAGGGCATCCATTGGAATTCGGTCAACCGGTGGACTTTCTATGTCAAAATCGACAGAGGCATCCAGATTCAACAACGCTTTCATTTGAAGAATTTGTTGCTGCACACTTGCAACTGCAGTAACTAATGCCGAGTTATCCCTTGCCAATTGCGCCTCAAGTTCTGCCGCATTTATTTCGGGCAATACCCCTGCATTAACTTGTTTTTGGGTATTTTCTAATTGAAATTTGGTTTGAGCTATTTGAATTTCTGAAAGTTTGGTTTGTTCACGGGTTAACAGAATTTGTAAAAAAGCCACTGCTACATTTAATGCAATATCATCCTTTACTTTATTCACTGCGGCCCGGTCTGCTTCATGAATCAACTGGTTTGACTCAATGGTATTTCTTTTAGAAAACCAGTTAAATACAGAAACAGAACTGTTCAAATTAAAGCCGGCACTCAAAAAATTATTGTCTTCCAATACACCGGTTGTGGGGTTTTCTGAACGTCCTAACCTGAAACCGCCACTTGGTTGAAAATTTAGAGAGGGGTACCGGGACAACAAATTTTGATCGACAATAAGTTTAGAAAACCGTGTTTGCAGATCTGATTGCCGTACAGATATATTATTTTCAATGGCAAATTGAACACATTTTTTAAGGTCCCACTTTTCTTGTCCAAATATTGTAGATTGGCTTGCTGCAAAAGAGACTAGTAAGAAAATATACTTCATAGTAGTACAAAAATAATTGAATTGTATTGCGGAATTGCAGAAAATTGATAAGCGGAAACAAGTTGCAGTTTACAACTTTTCCAAAGCCTGATTAATATCATTAATCAGATAATCCGGCTCCTCCAACCCGGTATAAAGCCTTACAAACCGATGCTCCATATTTTTAGGGTCAAAATCGGAAATGCTTAAACCTGCACATTTGGGAATGACCAGCGATTCGTGACCACCCCAGCTAACGGCCATCATAATATGATTTAACGATTCACAGAATTTTTCAATATCCTCCCGCTTTTCTGTCTTTAAAATCAGGGTCATTAATCCGCAGGCACTGGTCATTTGTTTTTTTGCCAATTCGTATTGAGGAAATGATTCATGATATGGGAAAATTACATTTTCGACTTTAGGATGCTGTTTCAGAAAATGAAATACCTCCATGGTTGTTTTTGAAATTCGTTCCAAACGCATAGGCATGGTTCGTAAACCACGAATAAGTAACCAGGCATTGAAAGGTTGAATACCGCTACCAATATTTAAGTATTCGCTATCGAATATTTTTTTCATTAAAGCATGACTGCCACACAATACACCACCCAATGTATCACTGTGTCCACCGATGTATTTTGTAGCTGTCTGCATACTGATATCAATACCCGACTCGATGGGTTTCTGAAATAAAGGAGTACAATAACTGTTATCAATAAAACTGATGATCCCTTTTGATTTTGCCAGATCAGCTACGGCTTTTAAATCCTGCAATTTGTACGTCCAGCCATTGGGCGATTCGAGATAGAACAGACATGTATTATTTTGAACTGCATTTTCCCAATTTAAAATATCTGTTCCATCAATATAAGTGGTAGTTACTCCAAAACGTGGCAGAATTTCATCAAACATCTTCTGAGCCCACGTATACGGTTTTTCAACACTTACAATATGATCACCGGATTTTATATTGGCCAGTACGCCGGCAAAGATGGCAGCAGCTCCGCTGTTAAATACAAGGCAGTCTTCTGCCCCGTCTAAAGCCGCTAATTTTTTTCTGAGAATTTCTACTGTTGGGTTCAATCCCCTACTGTATAAATATCCATCCATTTCATCGGCAAATGCCTTGCGCATATCAGCAACTTTATTAAAAGTAAAATTGCTGGTTTGCATGATGGGTGGCGAAACCGCATTGAAATAATGCTCCCTTTCTTCGCCCAATTCATTGAGTATATATGAAAGGTCCATTTTTAATTTTTAATTTTTTTCAGGTATTGTATAATAAAATAAAGACCGAAAAAAGCAGTGAATACCAGCAAACCTATTACAGCATACTGTGGAGTGGTTATGGCAATCATAGTGCCAACGAAAATATAAGCCAATACAAAAATGATGGGTAACAGCGGATATAATTTCATGGAATAAATACCCGTTCCGTCAAGATGTTTGGTTCGTTTTCTTAAAACAAAAATAGTAGCCGCTGATGTGGCCATCCCGATGGAGTCGAGAAAAATGGTAAAACTTAGAATCTTATCAAAGGTATCTGCAAAGAAAAGCACCACTACACATGCTGCTGCAAAAACGGTCAGACTTACGGTCAGCACATCTTTTTTCTCGTCTTTCTTTTTAAATGCTGCCGGCAATATACCATCTTCACTCATGGCATACATCACTCTTGGATTGCTCAGCAACAATACATTTACATAAGCCAACACGGCAACAAACAGCAATACGGAAGCCACATATTTACCGGTAATGCCAAACATTCTTTCTGCTACAATGGAGGCAATTCCTGAAGTGTCTTTTAATTCCTGCAAGCCGATGATCTTATAATACGAATAACTAACGGCCAGGTATAACGAGATGATGACCACGATGCCGATAAATATTCCCCGTGGAATATTGCGTTGCGGATTCTGCACCTCCTCACCAAAATTGATTGTTTGCTGATAACCACCATATGTAAATGAAGTGGCTTTCAAAGCCAGCCCGAAAGACAATAAAACAGATCCTGCATTAAAGGCTTCGCTTTGTAGCACCGCCGGATTTTGATTATAAAACTGGGGGAAGAAAATGGCCGCTATCAATACTAGCAGCATGGCAATTTTTATCAGCATCAACACATTCTGTGTTTTCGAACTCATCCGTAATCCCATCAGGTTGATAAAATAGAAGAGGATGATAGCACCCATAGCAATGAATGATTTCATTAAATTAGTAGATCCTGCTTCAAATAGTATGGGTGCAATATATTCGCTGCCAATCAATGCCACACCGGCTACGGATGCAGCATTGGAGATTAAAATGATACAGTTGATAGCAAACGCAATGGATGGATGGTATGCATAAGCAAACACTTTATAGTAACCACCGGTTACCGGATATCTTGAACCGATCTCGGCATAGGTTAAAGCTCCGCAAAAAGCAATCATTCCTCCAACAATCCAGGCACTAAAAAATATCTCCGGATTTAAGGCAGCCTGTGCAACATCTTTTGAAGTCCGGAAAATTCCCATGCCAATTACAAGGCCGATAACGATCATGGTGATGCTGAAAAGATTCAGCTTGTTTTTTGACTTCATGCGATGAAGATAGTAAAATATATAATTTAACTTAGCCCGCAATTCAAGAATTAAAATGCAACATTTAAAACTATTATTTTTGTTTTTTTTATTGATTCCGTTTCCCACATTCTGCCAGGAAAACGTTATCGATTCATCTAAAACTCTTGAAGAAGTTGTTGTAACTGCTTTTGATCAAACCCGAAAAAAATATGAAAACAGTATTGCGGTAAAAATAATTGAATCGAAACTTGCTGACAGAAACAACAAACTTTCCCTTGTACATGCATTCAATTCTATTGCCGGCGTAAGAATGGAAGAACGTTCTCCCGGAAGTTACCGAATCAATATTCGGGGTGGCTCTATACGTTCACCCTTTGGCGTTAGAAATGTAAAAGTCTATTGGAATAATATTCCGGTTACAGATCCCGGTGGGAATACCTATTTCAATCAGTTTGCAACCAATGCATTTTCCTCGATAGATGTTGTAAACGGCCCGGCCGGCAGTATGTATGGCGCAGGAACAGGTGGTTTGATACTGATGCGGTCTTTTGATGAAAACTGGGAAAAAGGAATTTCTGCAGAAATGCTTACCGGAAGTTTTGGTTTAAAGAATTTTATGACAACAATCAGTTTTGGAGAAAAAAATAATCGAAACATTTTTAGCTATGCCCATAATCAAACGGATGGTTACCGGGATCATACCAATATGCGCCGGGATAATTTTTCATGGACATCGGATCTGAAAATTTCTAACAAACATCAATTAACAACATCCGTTTTATTTACTGATCTTTTTTATCAAACTCCCGGAGCTCTTACGCTGGCACAATTCACTTCGAATCCAAAAGCATCACGCCCAGCCGGAGCCGGTTTACCCGGTGCAGTTGCAGCAAAAGCTGCTATTTATCAGAAAAATTTTCTGGCAGGCATTACAGATCAATATAAAATTAATGCTGAATGGAATTTAAAAACAACCCTATACGGGGCCTATGCCAATATCCGCAATCCATCCATCCGTAATTATGAACGTCGTATAGAACCACATTTTGGCGGAAGGTCAACCCTTTCATGGAACAAAAAGAAAAATGATGACGAATGGAAATGGTTGATTGGGTCTGAAATGCAATGGGGATATTTTAATACGAAGATTTATAAAAATAAAAAAGGGAATCCGGATACCTTGCAAACAAATGATGAAATACAATATAATCTTAAGAGTTATTTTACCCAGCTCGATTACAGTTACAGGAATACATGGTTTATCCATGCCGGCATCAGTTCCAATTTTACATCTGTAGAAATTACCAGGCTGAATAAATATCCTATCCTTTCTCAAAAAAGAAATTACAAAAACGAATTGGCACCCAGGCTTTCTGTTTCACACAAACTGAATGATTTTTTTGAAATGCAATCCACTTTATCGAAAGGATTTTCACCTCCCACTCTGGCTGAATTGCTTCCATCTACCGGCATAATTAGCACCAACCTGGAAGCAGAGTCCGGAACCAATTATGAATTAGGTGCAAAAGCAAGTTTACTAAAGCGGAAATTAAATTTCTTTCTGAATGCTTTTCATTTCAATATTAAAAATGCATTGGTACAACGCCGTGATTTAACCGGTGCCGATTTTTTCATCAATGCCGGTAATACTATTCAAAAAGGAATTGAATTCAATATGGATTATGTTTATACATTATCCAATCAATCAGTCCTTATTAATTCTATTTCAGTAAGTGGATCGTATGCCTATAGCGATTTCAATTATGGTATTTTAAAAAAAGACAGCCTTAATTTTTCAGGAAAAAATATTCCGGGTGTACCAGTGCATGCCGGTTCTTTTTTAATGGATTTTCAATGTAAAAAAAATATATACTTTAATCTTAGTTATTATTATAATTCGAAACAATTTTTAAACGATGCTAATAATCTTACAGCTGATCCTTACCACTT
>JAYWCV010000301.1:0-6443 GCA_043780275.1 Chitinophagaceae bacterium | reverse complement strand
TGGTTCACTCAGGTCTCCACCACACATTACATAAGCCAGTTTTTTTGCAACCAACGCATCATGTGCAGTTGCATAATTGGCTTGTTGCATACCATTTACACCGGCATATAAAGCACCCAAGGCAGAGCGACCCAGCACCTTGATATCCTTTCTTTGTACCGGTGTTGTATATCCACTATCCGACATTTCAATAACGGATCTTTTGGCTACGGCAATTCTGCGATCCGTGTTCAATACCACTTCATCCAACCCTTTTCTGTAAACGCCAATATCAAATCCTTCGAAAGCCGATGTAGCTACTTTAGCTGTAGCAATAGTCAAGAATCTGTTTTTTAATGTAATGGTTTCCGGTTCGTCCTCATGCATTTCATCGGATGCCCTTAAAACAAATTCTTTTGTACCGCCACCACCAGGAATTAAACCGACACCTAATTCAACCAGACCAGTATAGGTTTCTGCAGTAGGGCAGCATTTATCCGAATGTAAACTTAGTTCGCAAGCTCCACCCAATGCCAAACCATGTGGAGCAGTTATTACCGGCACGGATGAATACCTTGCCCGCATCATCGTATTCTGGAACATGCGAATAGCCATATCCAGCTCATCATATTCCTGCTCAATGGCCAACATGAAAATCATACCGACATTGGCTCCTGCACTAAAGTTTGCACCTTCATTGGCAATCACCAATCCTTTAAATTCTTTTTCTGCTTTTTCAATGGATGTGTTGATGCCAGATAATACATCGCCGCCAATGCTGCCCATTTTTGTAAACCACTGCAATCCTAAAACATCATCTCCAAGGTCGTATAAATTGCAGCTGGCATTACTCCATATTTTTTTGTCCTTGTAATTACTCATGACAATAAAGGCCCCATCCCAGCCTTCCCCAAAGGGGAAGGAGTAGGAACCCGTCAGCGGGGAGTAACATAAACGTTTGCCATTTTCTATTTTGTAAAATGACTTATTTCCCTTTGCAATCATTTCATCAATCCATGGAGCAACTTTATATCCGGCTGCTTTCATGGCTTGGGTAGTTTTTTCTACACCCAGTGTATCCCAACTTTCAAATGCCCCGATCTCCCAGCCAAAACCCGCCATCATGGCGTCATCCACACGATACAGTTCATCACTGATTTCGGGAATACGATGTGAGATATAGGAAAAAAGTCCGTAGTGGAAATTGCGATAGAATTCTCCTGCTTTATCTTGACCGGCACAAAGAGCTTTTAATCGTTGTTTCAAATCTTCAATGGGTTTGGCAGCTTCTAAGGTTGCAAACCTTGGCTTTTGACGAGGACCATATTCCTGGGTTTTCAAATCCAATGTCAATATTTCTTTTGAACCGGCCCCCTCCAAACCTCCCCCAACGGGGGAGGCTTTCGAAACTTTCTTATAGAAGCCTTGGCCGGTTTTATCGCCCAGCCAATTATTCTCTACCATTTTTTCCAACCATGCAGGTATAATAAAACTTTCCCTTGCTTCATCATCCGGACAATTATCAGCAACCCCTTTGGCTACCTTAACCAATGTATCAATACCCACTATATCGGCTGTACGAAAAGTGGCCGATTTTGGCCGGCCAATAATGGGTCCGGTTAATGCATCAATTTCATCAATGGTTAAGCCCATTTTATCAATCAATCCAAAAATGGCCATCATGCCAAATACGCCAATCCGGTTTGCGATGAAAGCCGGCGTGTCCTTACATAAAACAGTTGTTTTACCTAAAAATAAATCGCCGTAATTCATCAGGAAGTCAATCACAGCCTGGTCTGTATGCGGTGTTGGAATAATTTCCAGCAACCTTAAATAACGGGGAGGATTAAAAAAGTGTGTGCCGCAAAAGTGTTTTTGAAAATCTTCACTTCTGCCTTCTGCCATCATGTGTATGGGAATACCGGATGTGTTTGAAGTGATCAATGTACCCGGCTTGCGATATTTTTCAACTTGTTCAAAAACTTTTTGTTTGATGTCGAGACGTTCTACAACCACTTCAATGATCCAATCGCAATCGGAAATATCTTTCATGTTATCATCAAAATTTCCGGTTGTAATTTTTTTGATTACGTTTTTGTGATAAACAGGTGAAGGATTACTTTTTACAGCGGCTGCCAATGCATCATTAACAATCTTGTTTCTAGTAGCGGGTTTCGTACTCCCCCCATCGGGGGTCGGGGGGGCTACTATATCCAGTAATAAAACCTCTAATCCAATGCCTGCAAAATGACAGGCAATACGGGATCCCATGACTCCACTTCCTAAAACAGCTACTTTTTTTATGATTCGTTTTGACATAAATGAAAATTAGTTAGTTAAACAACTATATGAATTCGAAGATAAGTTTTTTTAGCATATTGAAATGAAAAAAGCCAGCGAAAGAATCACTGGCTTTAAAAATATTTATATAAACCTTAGTTGTTGGTAGAAGTGCTTTTAATAGGCTTGAATTAAAACTTCGGTTGGAATATTTAACCTATCATGTATTTGTCTAATCATTTCAAGAGAAAGTTTTCTTTTACGATTTAAAATTTCACTTGCTCTACTCTTTAGTCCAACTACTTTGGCTAAATCAGTTTGGTTGTATCCAAGTTGTTCCATTCTAAATTTAATGGCCTCAACTGGGTCAGGATAACCAATTGGGAACTTCAGATTTTCATAATGCTCGATTAACATTCCTAATATTTCTACCTCATCTCCCTTTTCTGTTCCCTTTTTTGCATCAAAAATTACTTCAAGTCTTGCAAGAGCATGTTCATAATCCTTTTTTGTCTTAATAGGTTTAATATTCATTTTAAATTGTTTTAGCATTTATTTTATCATACTCGGCATGTGTCCCAATAAATCGAATCCAAATCATTTGATAGTCATAATTAATTTTCACGATTAATCTGTAATGATTGCTTTTTATATTAAAAACAACCCTGTTATTACCTAAAAAACTTGCACTTGGATACTCAATCTTGATTTTATTAGGACTCGTCCATTCAGCTTTTGAAGTTTCCTGATACCATGATTTTAATTGTTGTTCACAGTCCGGATGTTTCACCCAAAAAGTTCTTAAAATTTTCCTGGAAATAATTCTCAATTTTCAAATTTTGTTAAAAATAAGAAAAGTTCCCTAAATGGGATAACTATTTTTATGAATGAAGTTTAGAGTGTTTATGGTTGAATTTCTGCAAACTAGTTTACAGGAGACCCGTTATCTGTAAGCTGATCCGGATTGATAAACTGCAATTTCCCTTCTTTGTCTTCCGACATTAAAATCATGCCGTTACTTTCAATACCTCTCATTTTTCGGGGGGCCAGATTGGCAACCACCACCACTTGTTTTCCAATAATTTCTTCGGGATTGAAATGCAGGGCAATGCCCGACACAACCGTTCTTTTTTCAAAACCCAGATCCACTTCCAGTTTCAAAAGCTTATCTGATTTCTCTACTTTTTCTGCAGCAGTAATAGTGGCAACCCTGAAATCCATTTTAGCAAAATCATCATAGACGATTTCCGATTTCAGTTCCGGTAATTTTTTTTCTTCCATGGGTTCAATATTTTCAACAGGTTTTACGGTGCCTGCTTTTAGTTTTTCAATTTGTGCAGTTATCTCTTCGTCTTCTACTTTTTTGAAAAGTAATTGTGGTTCTCTTAAAGAATAACCCACACTCAATAATTTTGTTTTACCGGCATTTTCCCAATGCAGCATCTTGTCAACAATCTTCATCATGTGCAATAATTTCTTTGCCGTAAATGGAAGAAAAGGATTGATGAGTATAGAAAGATTAGCCGTCAATTGTAAACAAATATGCAGGCAGTTATCAATACTTTTTTGAGCAGCCACACTTTCGGAGTCTAAAGTCCCCCCTTGTGGGGGATTTAGGGGGGCTGTTTGTTTTGCCTTTATCCATGGTTCTTTTTCCTGCATATATTTGTTGCCTTTGCGGGCCAAATCAATCACTTCAAAAAGGGCATCTCGGAATTTATAATTCTCCAAGCTTTCTTCCACCCGTTTTTTTGTTGCTTCAAATTCGGCCAGCAATATTTTATCAGTTTCGTCTAATATATCCAAATGCAGGGGAGGGACTTTGCCTTTACACAATTTATGCATCAGCACAAAAGTCCGGTTTACAAAATTGCCGAAAATGGCTACCAGTTCACTGTTCACCCGATCCTGAAAATCTTTCCAGGTAAAATCATTGTCCTTTGTTTCGGGTGCAGTGGCACATAATACATAACGCAACAAATCCTGCTGGTCGGGAAAGTCTTTTACATAATCATGTACCCATACGGCCCAGTTTCTGCTGGTAGAAACCTTTTCGCCTTCAATATTTAAAAATTCATTGGCAGGCACATTGTCGGGCAATACAAAATTTCCATGTGCCTTTAACATGGCAGGAAATATAATGCAATGGAAAACGATATTATCCTTACCGATGAAATGTACCAATTTACTATCTTCCTTACACCAGTAATCGGCCCAGTTTTCAGTCAGTTCTTTGGTGGCACTGATATAGCCGATAGGTGCATCAAACCAAACATATAAAACTTTTCCGCCTCCCCCTTCTGGTGCCGGTGGGCTTGGAACTTTTACGCCCCAATTACTGTCGCGGGTCATGGCACGTGGCTGCAAGCCACTGTCGAGCCAGCTTTTACATTGGCCATACACGTTATTCTTCCATTCCTTATGCCCTTCAATGATCCATTCTTTCAGCCAGGGCTCATAGTTGTTGAGTGGAAAATACCAATGCCTGGTTTTCTTTTTTATAGGTACAGCATCACTTAATGTGCTTTTCGGATTGATCAATTGTTCCGGACTTAAAGTAGAACCGCATTTTTCACATTGATCGCCAAACGCATTTGCATTAGAACATATCGGGCAGGTGCCGGTTATATACCGGTCGGCTAAAAAAACATTGGCGTTTTCATCAAAATATTGTTCGGTTTCTTTTTCTTCAAACTGTCCGTCTTCATACAATTTTTTAAAAAAATCAGCAGCAGTATCGTGATGAATTTTATTGGAAGTACGGGAATAGATATCAAAAGAAATGCCCATCTGGTCGAAACTTTCTTTAATTAATGAGTGGTATTTATCTACAACCTGTTGGGGCGTTATACCTTCCTTCAAGGCACGAATAGTAATGGGTACGCCATGTTCATCGCTGCCACATACAAATTTGATGTCTCTTTTCCGGGCCCTTTGATAACGTGTATAAATATCTGCAGGAAGATAACAACCGGCAAGGTGACCAATGTGTACAGGCCCATTGGCATAGGGTAAAGCAGCTGTAACCAAATATCTGTTGAATAATTTGCTCATATTAAATAATTCTGAAAATACGATGACAAAGTTAATACAAAGGGATGAGCATCGTTTAATTCATCCTTTTTGTGAATTTATGTTTTGCGTTGGAATATATAAATTGCAGTATGATAAAAATTCCGGCATATTTAAAAAAAGGCGATACAATTGGTTTGGTATGTCCTTCAGGGTTTATGGAAAAAAGTAAAACAGATGCTTGTGTTGCTGCTATAAAATCATGGGGCTATTTGGTTAAGTTGGGTGAAACAATAGGTGGGAAATCGAAAAATTATTTTTCGGGTACCGATGAAGAAAGACTGCTTGATTTTCAACAAATGCTGGATGATGAAAATGTAAAAGCCATTTTATGTGCACGGGGTGGTTATGGGATGACAAGAATTATTGATGCGTTGGATTTTAAAAAGTTCAAAAAAAATCCGAAATGGATTATAGGCTTTAGCGACATTACAGTGCTGCATACACATATCTATTCGCAATTTACAATACCAGCCCTACATGCTGCCATGGCCAATGCATTTAATAGTGGCGAAGAGAAGAATGAATATGTTCTTTCATTGAAAAAAGCATTGTCAGGCAAAAAAGGGAATTATCAAATTGCATCAGTTGAATATAACAGGTATGGAAAAGAAGAAGGAATACTGGTTGGTGGTAACCTATCCTTGCTGGTACATTTAATAGGTACAAAATCAGACATCAAAACGAAAGGAAAAATTCTTTTCCTGGAAGAGATTGATGAACAGCTATACTGTATAGACCGGATGATGCATCAATTAAAGAGATCAGGAAAACTGGATAAATTGAAAGGGTTGGTCATTGGTGGATTTACAGATTGTAAAGACACGGAAAGACCTTTTGGAAAAAATGTATCAGAGATTATTTCATCTATAGTTAAGGAATACAGTTATCCGGTTTGTTTCAATTTTCCGGTAAGTCATGAAAAAGAAAACTATGCTTTGAAAGTGGGGATGAATTACGAACTGACAGTGAGTAAAAATAAAGTTACGCTGAAGGAAAAATAAAATCCATTTTTACAACTTCAATAAAGAATCTATTTTTTTTATCATCAGTGGATAATCATACAAATTATTGTGGCTTCCTCCTTTTATGCTGATGAATTCATCAATCGG
>JAYWCV010000300.1:0-2267 GCA_043780275.1 Chitinophagaceae bacterium | reverse complement strand
TCGACACTGTCTACACAATTGAAAAACAAATACGGCAAAAACTTTGAGTTGAGAAACGTACAAAGAATGTTGCAGTTTGCCGAACAATTTCAGGATTCTGCAATTGTCGTTCCACTGGCACGACAATTAAGCTGGTCGCATTTTGTAACATTATTACCACTTAAAACTCAGGAAGCAAAACTGTTTTATGCCGAAGCCGCAGCCACCCAAACATTAGGCATAAGGGAATTGCGTAAACAAATAAGTTTAAAAGCATTTGAAAGAAACAGTATCGCTAATTTACAAAACACCAGCAACCACCCTGCTATTCATAACAGCTTTAAAGACCCTTACTTTTTAGATTTCTTAGGGTTGCAAAACACCTGGTTAGAAAAAGACCTGGAAGCGGCTATTTTACGGGAGCTAGAAGCCTTTATATTAGAATTGGGCAGAGGCTTTGCCTTTGTAGAACGGCAAAAGAGAATGATAATAGATGGCGAAGACTATTATTTAGACCTCTTGTTTTACCATCGTAAATTAAAACGATTAGTGGTAGTGGAATTGAAGTTGGGAAAGTTTGAGGCAAAACATAAAGGGCAAATGGAATTATATTTAAAATGGCTGGACAAGTATGAAAAACAGGAAGGCGAACTGCCTCCTGTAGGTTTAATACTTTGTGCCGAAAGCAGCCGGGAGCAGATAGAACTATTAGAAATGCACAAAGACGGAATAATGGTAGCGGAATATTGGACAGAGCTACCCTCTAAAAAACAATTAGAGAAAAAGATATATGCCATTTTAACAGAAGCAAAAGAACGAATGGAAAGAAAAAAAATATTGGATAAATAAACTGTTGCCAGGTGTTCAAAACAGTAGCGAATCAATTTCTTTTTTTGCAGGTCGGTGTTTATGAATTACCCGCCTCGGTTCGTGAATGAAAGAACCATGGCAAAGGAAACTAGTAATGGAAAAACTCTTAATCCTTTTTTTTATCTGAAATGATCAACAGGCCAAGAAATGTAATAAGTCCATTATAGATCAGTAATTCGTAGCCGATTTTAAAGGAGCCAAAAATACTGGTCGAAAAGGATTTTACCGTATTGAAAAACGATTCGCCAAAATGCAGTTGCTTTTGATACCACTCAATATTATTGACCAGATCGACCCCTAATATCAGGATGGCAGCAGCCAAACAAATATAAATTGAAAGGCTATCATTTATTTTACGTTTTGTAAGTATTCCAAAAGCAAATAAACCCAACAATGGACCATAAGTAAATCCAGCAACTTTTAAAATAACATCGATGATCGATTTATTGTCCATCAGTTTGAATCCCATCACCATGATAAAGAAAACAAAGGCAAACGTAAAATGCACGGTAAGTCTCACTTTGCGGCGTTTTTTCTCATCCCATTCATCTCTTCTTTTCAATCCCAGCATATCAATGCAGAAAGAAGATGTCAATGCGGTTAACGCTCCATCAGCACTAGGGAATAATGCACTGATCAAACCAATGATGAAAATAACTGAAATAGCTGTTGGCATAAAGTTCAATGCTATGGTTGGAAACAGATCATCGGAAGGAACGGTGATTCCGTTTTTTGCTGCAAATAAATACAATAAACCACCCAATAATAGAAACAGAAAATTAACAAATACCAGAATCACACTGAAAGTCATCATGTTTTTTTGTGAGTCCTTCAACGTCTTAACACTGATATTCTTTTGCATCATTTCCTGGTCAAGTCCGGTCATGGCCACTGCAATGAAAGCTCCGCCCAGAATATGTTTTACATAAAATGATGAACTGTTGATATCTGTATTAAATATGCGGGTCAATCCCTGGCTACCTAATTCAGTTAATGTAGTACCAACCGAATGCCCCATGTTGGACATGATATACACTATACAAACAACCAAACCAAGCAACATGAATGTTGTTTGCAAAGTATCTGTAAATACGATGGTCTTTACCCCACCTTCGAAGGTGTACAGAATGATCATCAGTAAAATAACCAGCGTAGTGACTTCAAAAGAAACCCCCATTTTTTTCAAAATAAAAATTTGCAAAACATTTATTACCAGGTATAAGCGGGCAGTTGCTCCAAGTGTTCTGGAAATAATAAAAAACATGGCACCGGTTTTATAAGATACTTTACCAAAACGATGCTGTAGATAATCGTAGATCGATGTCAGATTCATTTTATAATACAAAGGAAGTAATACAAATGCGATGATTACATAGCCGATTAGATACCCAATGACCACCTGGAAATAGGCAAAGCCG
>JAYWCV010000299.1:0-2468 GCA_043780275.1 Chitinophagaceae bacterium | reverse complement strand
CATGGTAATAAGTTTGAACAACTGGGTTCAATATTACCAACACCCAATGAGTATCGCAGTGCCAGTGGAGCCCCGGGACCAAAATACTGGCAGCAACGTGCAGACTACGATATCAAGTGTACGCTGGATGAAAAAAACCTGAAACTAACCGGTTCTGAAACGGTAACTTATTTCAACCAATCGCCGGATAACCTTAGTTACCTGTGGTTTCAGCTGGATGAGAACGAACACAGCTCGGTTAATAATGCAAACTACCAGAGTAGTAACTCGCTGCCAAAACAAGCAACCGACAGACAACTGGAAGGTTTGGAAAACTCAAAAGAGGATAATGGATTTGGTGTAAACATTACCAAGCTTACCGATGCTTTAGGCAATAAATTAAAGTATGTTATTAATAAAACCATGATGCGGGTGGAACTACCAACTGCATTAAAACAGGGTCAGAAATTTGTATTGAAAATAGACTGGAACTATAATATCCCCAATCGTATTACACAAGGTGGAAGAGGTGGTTATGAATTTTTTCCGGAAGATGGTAATCATCTTTTCACCATGTCACAATGGTTTCCGCGTCTTTGTGTGTACAGCGATTTTCAGGGATGGCAGAATCACCAGTTCACCGGCAGAGGTGAGTTTGCATTAACCTTTGGCAACTACAAAGTAGCTATGACCGTTCCTGCCGATCATGTAATTGGTTCTACCGGAGAAATTCAGAATGCGGCCCAGATATTAAGTACGGCACAGCAGGCCCGTTGGATAAAAGCCCAGCATGCGAAAGAACCTCTTGAAGTAGTAACATTGGATGAAGCGAAGAAAGCAGAAAAAACAAAAAGTACAACTTCAAAAACATGGATTTTTAAAGCTGATAATGTACGTGATTTTGCATGGACCTCCAGCCGTAAATATGTGTGGGATGCCATGGCTATTACTATTGCCGGCAAAAAAGTAATGTGTATGAGCCTCTATGGCAAAGAAGCGTATGGTGTTTACCGTCCTTTTTCTACAAAAGCGGTTGCTCATACCATTAAAACCTATTCCGATTTCACCATTCCTTATCCATACCCTGTTGCACAAAGTGTTGAAGCCGCAAGCGGCATGGAGTATCCGATGATCTGTTTCAATTTTGGAAGAACAGAAAAAGATGGCACTTACAGTGAAGGAACTAAGAATGGCATGTTAGGGGTTATCATTCACGAAGTAGGACATAATTTTTTTCCGATGATTATCAACAGCGATGAACGCCAGTGGTCGTGGATGGATGAAGGATTAAATACGTTTGTACAATACCTTGCAGAAGAATTATGGGACAATAAATTCCCTTCTCGTCGTGGGCCGGCAAACGCGATAGTAGACTATATGAAATTACCAAAGGATCAATTGGAACCAATCATGAGCAACAGCGAAAACATTGTCAACTTCGGTCCCAATGCTTATTCAAAACCGGCAACCGGTTTAAATATTTTGCGTGAAACCATCATGGGCCGGGAATTGTTTGATTATGCATTTAAAGAATATGCAAAACGCTGGGCTTTCAAACATCCTGAACCGGGTGATTTCTTCCGTACCATGGAAGATGCAAGTGGTGAAGACCTGGACTGGTTTTGGAGAGGATGGTTTTATGGAACCGATGCATGTGATATCTCTTTGGATTCGGTAAAATATGCAAAAGCTGATGTAAACGCAACCGCTCCTAAACGTGATAATACCGTTTACAGAAATATTGACAAGCCACTGTTAAATAGTTTTGATGACCTTTCCAAAATCAGGAACAGAGAAGATAAGAACATCCAATTTCAAACAGATGTAGATACCACCCTTCGGGATTTTTATTGGAAATATGCAAGAGGAATTGAACCTTATGATACTACTAAATTTGTTGTAAATACTTCATCCCCATTTTCTGAATTGGATGAGGCTGATAAAAAGAATTATGATAGCAAACATTTTTATGAATTATCAATCAGCAATAAAGGTGGATTAACAATGCCCATCATCATTGAATGGACTTATGCTGATGGCAGTAAAGAAGTTGACCGGATACCTGCACAGATCTGGAGATTGAATGAGAAGTCTGTGGTGAAATCTTTCATGAAGGATAAAGAAGTTAAATCCATTAAATTAGATCCTATGAAAGAAACGGCTGATATTGATGAGTCGAATAATGGATGGAATGGTACAGCTACGCCTTCCCGTTTCCAGGTATTTAAAACAAGTCAGCAAGGACGTGGTCAAAGTACCGGAAGCAACCCGATGCAAAAAGCCGAAGAAAAGAAAAAAGGATTTTGATACACAGCAGTCTCTGTTTTTAAAACCTCCCCTAATCCCGGAGGTTTTTCTTTGGGTAAACTTTTTATTTTTTTTGCTACTAACCTGCCTGCCGGCAGCTACCGTTTGGACACAAATATATTACTTTGCAATATGGAATTATTAAGTCATAAAACAAATTACAAAGGTCTCTTCCCAGATAA
>JAYWCV010000298.1:0-4012 GCA_043780275.1 Chitinophagaceae bacterium | reverse complement strand
CAAACAAAGGAAATAGTTTCAGGTGATACATATAGAGTTCGGTGGCGGGGCGATACCGTTGTGTCAGTGAATCCATCCGGTGAAATATATCCCATATTTCAACGAGAATGGATGGAAAAGGAAAATGCAACGATGCAGCTCCGTATTCCTTCTCAAATGAATTTAGGAGGCATTGTCCACTGGTAACAAACAGCGCTTGGGTAAGTAATCTTTTATTTTAAAAATAATAAGATTTTATTTGGTTCGTAAACAGCCTTTAAATGAAAATGATGATGATAGATAAGTTAAGCCTGACTAAGAAATTTATATTTGCTTTTTCGTTATTATTCGTTGTTAACGACGTATGGTCAGCGGATACATTAAGCGTATGGTCTCCTTCCGGTAAAATTTCTGTGAAAATCTGGATGGATGTAAATTTAAAGTACAGTGTTTTTTATTATGGTAATCCGCTATTAGTTTCTTCAGAAATAGATATGGTCCTTGCTGGAGATAAGAGCCTTTTTCAAAACAATAAAATTCAATTTTTTCAAACCAAAAAAATATCGCAGCAAATCATTTGCCCCATTCCTGAGAAAAGAAAAATTATTAACGATATATACAATGAGTTATCAATAAAATTTAAACAGCCATTTAATGTGCAGTTCCGGATTTATGATGATGGTGTGGCCTACCGTTTTGTTTCCCGTTTTAAAGATTCTATAACGATACAGAATGAGGTTGCCGAATTTAATTTTCCTGGCTACCCTTCTGTATATTTTCCCGGCATTCATAAGCGGGAAGATGCTGATATTTTTCATACGAGTTTTGAAGAATTGTATCCATTGAGAAAATTAGATTCTATAAGCAACAATGAAATGGCTTATACGCCCTTATTAATAGCACCTTTATCCAATCCAAAAATCGCCATTACTGAATCTGATTTAGAAGATTACCCGGGAATGTTTTTAAGTGGTATGGGCCGAGCAGGTTTAAAAGGAACATTTGCAAAATATCCTTTGGATGAAAAATTAAGTGGCGGAGACTACCCACAGGATTTAGTTACCAAAAGAGCTGATTATATTGCCAGAACAAAGGGAACCAGAACTTTTCCATGGAGAGTACTCATTATCGCTGAAAAAGACCGGCAATTGCCATCTATTGATTTGGTATTCAGGCTCGGGTCTCCATCAAGGATTGGAGACGCATCTTGGGTTCAACCAGGTAAACAAACGGATGAATGGACAATCAACGTCAATCTTTTCAATGTAAATTTTAAATCAGGTGTTAATACAGCCTCCTATAAATATTATATCGATTTTGCAAAACGCTTTGGTTTCTCCAGGATCATGATGGATGCAGGCTGGAGTGATAATCTCGACTTGTTTAAAATTAGCCCTGACATCAATATGGATAGTATTACAAGCTATGCCAGAGAGAAAGGAATTAAAATAAGTATGTGGACGCTGGCCCATACATTAAATCGTCAATTAGATAGTGCTTTGAGCAGGTTTAATAAATGGGGTGTAGATTTTATCATGACTGATTTTATCGATAGGGATGATCAAAAAACAGTCAACTTTTATTACAAAATTGCGAAAGCTTGTGCGGACCATAAGATTATGATTATGTTTCATGGTGCCTTTCCACAGAAAGGCTTTAATCGTACCTATCCCAATAATATTACAAGAGAAGGCCTGCAGGGGTCCGAATACAATATCGGCAGCGACCGCACATCCCCTCCCCATGATTTAACGCTGCCGTTTATACGCATGCTGTCAGGCCCATTTGACTATGAACCGTTGGTTTTTAATAACGCTACAAAAAAACAATTTCGCCCTATTGAAGGATTGGTGATGACGCAGGGTACCCGCTGTCATCAACTAGCCATGTTTATTGTTTTTGATAATCCAATGCAAACATTTGGTGGCAATCCTTCGCAGGCATGGTTGGAACCAGCATTTACTGAATTAATGGGAAGTTTGCCTACTACCTGGGATGAAACAAAAATTCTTGATGGAAAAGTCGGGGAGTATATTGTCACTGCCAGGCAAAAAGGAAGTGATTGGTTCATTGGTGCAATGACGAATTGGTCTCCAAGAGATATTTCAATTAGCTTTGATTTTCTGCGAGAAGGTAATTACAAAGCTACTATTTGTAAAGACGGGGTAAATGCAGATCGTTATGCCGCAGATTACATTTTGAACGAATCCATTTTAAAGAATAATGAAACCATTAATTTTCATTTAGCACCAGGCGGTGGATTTTTTATAAAACTCGAAAAGCAATAAAATTGTTTATATAAGTATGCGATTTTCTAAAAGTCATGTAAACAAAATTGAAATCATCAACGGGGAAAATGATCACTTAGAATTTTCTTTAGCACCTGCATGCGGAGGGAAAATTATAAGAATTTACAACAAACTATTACAAAAAGAATTTCTTTGGATAAATAAAAATCTGAAGCTTACTGTATTGTTAAACGGGGCCGGCTACGATAGTAATTTTTATGGTGGTATCGATGAGTTGCTGCCCAATGATATTCCGGAAAATATAGACGGCATTGACTATCCTGACCATGGCGAATTATGGACTACCTGTTTAGATTATGAATTAAAAAAAGATAGTGTTGCTGTAAGTGGTAAATTAAAACGGAGTGGTTTGTATTATACAAAGACAATGAGGCTTGATGCAAATGAACCGGTAATTTATCTTCAATACAAAATCAGGAATACTGCTCATGTTCAACGTAATTTTCTTTGGAAACTACATGCAGCACTGGATATTAAAGAAGGTAATCAGTTAGTTACTACGGCCAAAAAAGGAAAAGTTGTTGACCCAGCCTATTCAAGGTTCAGCAACCTGCATGAATTCAACTGGCCGGTTATAGAAGATAAAGACGCTTCCCTTGTCCCGCAAAAAAATAATACTGTTGATTTTTTTTATTTGTATGATGCAGCTCAACCAGCGATGAATTTTTTAAGCGAAGGAGGTAGTCACTTGTTCCGTTACCAATATGATGAAAAAATATTTCCTTTTCAATGTTACTTTGCATCGTATGGCGGATTTTTTAATCATTATACTGCAATCATTGAACCCTGTAGCAGCATGCCGATGAGTGTGAACAATGCAAAAGCTTTACATCAGTGCACCGTTTTAGAACCAGGGGAAGAGATAAATACAATAGTAAGTATTTATGCGGGGAAAAATAATTTACAATATTTGTATTGGCAAGAAAAAAAGTAGTCATTACGGGATCCGCATCAGGTATTGGTAAAGCAACTGCAATAAGGTTTGCCAGCGAAGGCTTTGATGTTTGTATGAATGATATACAGGCTGATAAATTAACGGCGTTACTAAAAGACATGCCGGAAGGAAATCATTTGATTTTGCCAGGAAGCTATGCAGATGAGTCTATTATTACGGATGCCGAAAAATTGATTGAACAGCACTGGGGTTCCGTAGATGTGCTCGTGAGTTGTGCTGGTATGTTTGAAAAAACAGATCCTATTGAAATGGAGTTAAGTCAATGGCGGGTAATCTTTGACCGTATGCTTACCGGCAGTATTTTAATGACCCGGCTTGTTGCAAAGTTTATGAAGTTGGGAGGTAGAATTATTCATATTACTTCTATTCATGGAACAAGAGCCGAAAAATTTGCCAGTAGTTATTCTATGGCGAAAGCTGCTATTAACCAGTTCTGCCGTTCGATGGCTTTGGAATTGGCAGACCGAAATATTTTGGTGAATGCTATTGCACCCGGCTTTGTTGATACAGCAATGTCAATCGTAGAAGGTCAAAATGAACTGGAAACGAAATGGTTCATAGATAATTATGTACACAACCAGCACTTGCCGCTGCGACGTGCTGCCAGGCCGGAAGAAATTGCAGGGGTGGCATTTTTTTTAGCCGGTAAAGATGCATCATATATAACAGGGCAGGTAATTATTGTTGATGGAGGATTGACTATAACGTTTTGAAATATGTTTTAATGAAAATTGAATCAGTTGATTTCTTTTATCTCTCTATGCCGGAC
>JAYWCV010000297.1:0-2074 GCA_043780275.1 Chitinophagaceae bacterium | reverse complement strand
ATCCCCAGGAAGAGTTAAAAGTAGTCAGGTCAAAAAGATTTTTCCGTTCAGTTCGTGCAGCATTTATTGAAAAAATGGTTTTTATATTTTCCCTGTATTTTTCCGGTAAGGGGAAAAATTTCGGGATCGTTCGGGGGAAAAAGATATTATGGCTGATTACAAACTGCCTGGTTTGTACAAATTGCTGTCCTTTCGAAATATTCAATTCGGTTCCAAACCGGATATTGGTACTGGATTGATTAGAAACCCTTCCAAAATTTCGATTTTGCAGTCCTAGGTTTAATCCTAATCCAAAAAGGTTTCCGGCCAAATAGTTACCGGTATTGATACTTCCTTCCAGGTTTGCAGTAAACGAATATTTTTCAGCAGCGGTTAGTCGTAAGAAAAAATCAACCGTGTCAGTACCGTTTCTGGGTATTTGCTCCATGTTTACCAGTCGCCAGGCACCTAACGCATTAAAACGGTTGATGGTTTTGAAATAATTTCGTTGGTTATATAAATCGCCTCTTTTGAAATACACATTAGCAGGTAAAAAACCGGGTTTAAATAATGGATGATAAGATATGATCTTACTGCCTTTTATATAATTTATCTTTGGAGAAATTCCAACAGTGTCTTTGTTGAAATCGGGATAAATGCTAATATCGCCAATATAATATTTGGTTAATTTACTGCTATCCATCCCTGGTCTTAGCCGAATTTCCAGATCTACTGTAGGATTATTTCTGCGCTGCCTTAATTTTTCTAATAGCTGTATTTGTTCAAACAAATCGAATGTCGGATTCAGGAGTGAAACATCCAGGGTATCCCAAAGACCAATCAATTCATCCCGTGTAAATCGCATGAATCCGTTGTTCCTATATATGTCAACAAGGCGGTCTAATTCTTTGGAAATTACAGGTTGAGAGAACGCATTATTTTTTTTGAGGAATGACTCCTGCTGATTTGCCATAGCAAGTGCTTGTAATTCCAGATTTCTTAAATTAAAACTAATGGAGTCAAAGCGGATTAATTTGCCTGGGCTAACATCGAAATTTACTATGGTTCTTAACTGATCGCCTTTTCTATTTTCTTTTACAATTAGCAGGGTATCATAGCGGAGGCTATCATGGAAATATCCTTCCGATTTCAACAGGCTTCTCATAAAGACAATTGATTTATCCGCATTTTCCACTTTATATACAGGCGGTCTTTTCATCACTTGCCAGGAAAGTTTTTCTATTACCCTTACCTGCATACTATCATCCAGTTGATTATTGAACCGGGTTAAAAATGAATTTTTTTCATCATTGGTAAAATTTCCTTCTAACTTGATATTGGTTTTAAAAACAAAAGGTTTGTTTACCGGATATTGTTTTACGATAGTAGGTAATCGGTAACTTACATCGGTAGTTTTGCAGGATGAAAAGCTGAATAGAATGCTGACTGCTAAAATGGCAATCAGAGAAAAACGGTATGTTTGAAACTTTTCATGTAACATAATAAAGTAAACGAAGATAAATGCTAAGTAAATCGCAGGTCAAATATATTCAAAGTTTGGGCCAGAAAAAAGTCAGGGATGCTGAATCTGCTTTTATAGCCGAAGGACCCAAGCTTTTGGAAGAGTTGCTAAAATCGGATAAAGTGGAAATCATAAAAATTTTTGCACTTCGAAATTGGATCGAAAAAAATAAGGGGGAAGAAAAAAGGAATGAAATTGTTGAAATTACAGAACCGGAGCTTTCTAAAATATCTACTTTAAAAACGCCCAATGAAGTATTGGCCATAATAAAAAATCCCAACATAGATTTTAATCCTGACCTGACAGGTAAACTAACCATCGCTTTAGATTCGATCAGGGATCCCGGAAATTTAGGTACCATCATCCGCACAGCCGATTGGTTCGCTGTACGCAATATCATTTGCAGTAATGATTGTGCCGATTGCTTCAACAGCAAAGTTGTGCAATCTACTATGGGAAGTATAATGCGGATAAATATTATTTACGACGATCTGGAAACCCGATTGAAAAAATATCCCGGTATGCATATCTATGCTGCCTGCCTTGAAGGTACAGATGTAAGGGCCATGAATA
>JAYWCV010000296.1:0-5323 GCA_043780275.1 Chitinophagaceae bacterium | reverse complement strand
ACGATTGCTGAATATTATCGTGATGGGGATGGTCAGGGACAAGGACGTGATATCTTATTTTTCGTAGATAATATCTTCCGTTTTACGCAGGCAGGTTCTGAGGTTTCGGCTTTATTAGGTAGGATGCCTTCCGCAGTAGGATATCAGCCAACTCTTGCCACTGAAATGGGATTGATGCAGGAAAGAATTACATCCACTAAAAATGGTTCTATTACATCTGTACAGGCGGTTTATGTACCGGCAGATGATTTAACCGATCCGGCTCCGGCAACTACATTTGCCCACCTGGATGCAACAACCGTATTGTCCCGTAAAATTGCTGACTTAGGAATTTATCCGGCGGTGGATCCGTTGGATTCTACTTCCAGAATTTTGACTCCGTTAATTGTTGGTGATGTACATTATAATTGTGCAAACCGTGTAAAATTAATTTTACAACGTTATAAAGAATTGCAGGATATCATTGCCATCTTAGGATTGGATGAATTGAGTGATGAAGATAAATTAACGGTATCCCGTGCAAGAAGAGTTCAGCGTTTCTTATCTCAACCTTTCCACGTAGCAGAAGCATTTACAGGGTTAAAAGGTGTACTTGTACCAATTGAAGAAACGATCCGTGGATTTAATATGATTATGGATGGTGAAGTAGACGAACTTCCGGAAGCTGCATTCAATCTGGTTGGTACCATTGATGAAGCCATCGAAAAAGGAAAGAAATTATTGGCTCAATCAAAAAGCTAATTCAATTTCAAGGTTCTATTAGTTTTTATGTAAAGGTTGTAAAACCGGAAAATAAAAAAAATCGAAATAAGTTTTAAAAGAACGGCTTTATGAATTTAGAAATATTAACACCGGAAAAGAAGATATACAGTGGTGAAGTTTACGGCGTTCAAATGCCGGGCATTAACGGATCATTTGAAGTGTTGGATAAACATGCTCCATTGGTAAGTGCATTGGCGCCGGGAAAAGTGAAGGTTTTAATTGATAAGCAAAATCAGGTTGCTTTTTATGATATTAAAAGTGGGTTTGTTGAAGTCATCAATAACAAGGTAACAGTTCTGGTAGAAGGTGCTACCGCTGTTGAATAATACGACTGGAAAACCCAGTTAGTCATTAACCCGTGAAAAAATAACCCCCGACTTTTGTCAGGGGTTTTGTTTTTAATTCAGTTGCGGATCTATGGGGTAATTGATAAGTCCTTCAAACTTGCCTCCTAAATGTTTCAAGGAATCTTTCCAGACTTCATTGATTTTTTTCTGAAATAATAATTTACGGGTTGCCTTAACGGTTAGCCAGGATTTTTCCAGTATTTCGATATCTAACTGATCGCTTTCCCAGCCCGAATAGCCAATAAAGAATTTGATCTTGTTAGGATTAATTTTTTTTGACTTGATATGCTGTACCATCATTTCAAAGTCCCCACCCCAATAAATACCATCCATTACTTCTTGTCCGCCGGGAATTTCCCCGGGGTATTGATGCAGAAAATGAAGGCTATCAGTTTGAACAGGCCCTCCAAAATATACGGGCAAATCAAACCCTTCCAAATCCGGAACAAATTCATCGAGTGTATTATCTAGCCTTTTGTTCAACACAAAACCAACACTTCCTTCTTCTTTATGTTCGCATAAAAAAACTACGGTGCGTAAAAAATTAGGATCTTTTAAAAAAGGATCTGCTATCAGTAGTATTCCGGAATCTGGATTTACCATAGCACCAATTTAATATATTAATTAATAATCGTGAAAAAGATGACCATTATTTTTTGATTAGCTTTTTATTTTGAGAAGCTCTCCTTGTTAAATAAATCCTGTTTTATCCATACTAACTTCAAAAAAATGCTCAACTGATTAAATTTGCTTCTATTTTTAACCATAAATGAATTTTTAGTTTCAGCAATCCATATTATTTGTGAAGAAAATATTTCCTGTCATTATCGCACTGATTACCCTTTCCTTGATTGGTATAATCGTTATCCAGGTTTCCTGGATAAAAAATATGCTATTGGTAAAAGAGGAACAGGTAAAAGATAAATTGGAAAAAGTCACCACATCGGTTGGTGAAGAACTTGCTCAGGTAAAAGGTTTCTATTCTTCCACACCCAATCGTTCTTATCAAGGTATACAGCCCGATGATTTCAGTTTCGACTATTACAGGCCGGTAACTGTAGGTCAACGATTCAGTGCTGCAGAAATAACCGAGAAATTGAAAAAGGCATTTTCCAATGTGAAGTTGGATAAAACGAAATTTGAATTTGCATTGGCTACACTAAATCCCCGAGGAATGCTGGGATATGTGGAAAGACAATCCACAAACTTTGCTAAGGCATATGAAGATACAGTTCACAACTATTCCAAAGTTTATGCATTAATGCCACCAAGCGGATCGGCAGCTGAAAACCTGGCACCCGATGAAATTTTAATTGTCGTTGTTCGGGATATTAAAGATATCGTTCTGCAATCTTTGGGATGGCATATTATTGTGGCCATTCTTTTTTCCCTGATTATTATTTCAGCATTTTATCTGACTGTAAATACTATGTTGCGGCAGAAAAAAAACAGTGAAATAAAAAATGATTTCATTAATAATATGACCCATGAATTTAAAACACCGCTTGCGACCATCTCGTTGGCTGTGGATGCTTTGCGCAATGAAAAAGTGATTAATGATAAAGAGAAAATGGGTTATTTCAGAAATATTATCAAAGAAGAAAACCAACGGATGAACCGGCAGGTTGAAACCATTTTACGAGCTGCGCTGCTGGATAAAACTGAAGTGGATCTTTTGCTTAAACCAATACACGTTCACCAGGTTATTCATGAGGTGATGGATAATTTTACATTACAACTAAACGATAAGAAAGGGAAGGTTCATATTGATCTGAGTGCAGCGAATGATTTGATAGACGCAGATGAAGTTCATTTTTCAAATCTTATCAATAACTTTTTTGACAACTCTGTAAAATATTCAAAAGAACATGTGCCACCCGATCTAAAGATCAGCACTGCTTCCAATGGGAAAAATATTTCCATTAAATTGGAAGACAATGGTATCGGGATGACCAAAGAAACACTAAAGCGGATTTTCGAAAAATTCTACCGTGTGCATACCGGTAACCTGCATAATGTAAAAGGTTTTGGCCTTGGATTGAGTTATGTAAAAACGATGGTGGATGCATTAGGCGGAGAAATTAAAGTAGAAAGCATTTTAGGAAAAGGTTCAACCTTTACCATCGAACTTCCATTAAAAAAAATAACGACCGTTTAATTTTTATCAATCCAAAATAAATTTCCATCTCCATAGCTTAAAAAACGGTAATTGTTTTCCAATGCAAATTCATAAACATTTTTCCAGGTTGGTCCTATTAAAGCAGCAATCAACAATAATAAAGTTGATTGGGGTTGATGGAAATTTGTAATGATTGCATCCGGAATTTTAACCTGATATCCGGGAGCAATTAATAATTGCGTTTTAGAATATAATTGATTCATTTTATGTTTTTGCAACCACTGCAATAAAGCATTCAATGCATCAGATTTACTCACTTGATACTGTTCTAAAGTATAAGCATCCCATTGCATGATGTTTAATGATGCAGAGTCTATGTTTGGGTCCATGAATATCTTCACACCCAGCCAGTAAAGACTTTCCAATGTTCTGATAGACGTGGTTCCTACGGTGATAATTGGATTGTTTAAATTTTCAATGAGCTGTTGAATAAAAATCCGGCTCACCTGTATAAATTCAGCATGCATTTCATGGTCTTCCAAAGTTTCTGCTTTCACCGGTTTGAAAGTGCCTGCACCTACATGCAGCGTTACAAAATTGGAACTGATGTTTTTTTGTTTCAGTTTCTCAAATATCGAATCGGTAAAATGTAAGCCGGCGGTAGGTGCTGCAACAGACCCATCATAGTTGGCATAGATTGTTTGGTATCTATTTGTATCAGATTCTTCTGCTTTTCTTTTTATATACGGCGGAAGGGGTATTAGACCTGCCAAATGAAGTATTTCAGCAAAACAATATTCATCATGGTCCCAACTAAGTTCAATCTGAAAACTATCCGCTGTTCTTTCAATAAATGAAGCTTTTAAAATTAATGTTGAATCTGCTAATTGAATTTCTTTTTCTAATATTATTCCTTGCTTCCATTTTGAGACTCCACCAATCAGGCATTTCCATATCACTTTACCTTTCTGCAGCATGGCCGTTGTAATGTCCGGATAGATGGATGCAGGTTCGAGGCAAAAAATTTCTATAATACCGCCCGTTGGTTTTTGAAAAAGTAGACGGGCCTCCACAACCTTGGTATCATTAAAAATCAGGAATGAATTTTCAGGAATATATTCATCGATATTTCGATAAATGGATTCTGCTATTTCTCCGTTTTTGTAAATGAGTAATTTAGATGAATCCCTTTCTGTCAATGGATAGTTTGCAATGAATTGTTCGGGAAGATGATAACTATATTCAGTTATTGAAATGTTTTTCGGATGCATATTTTTACGACTAACTGCCGTTTTTTAAATGAACTGCAAATGTAGGTTCGTTTCACATCTTTCATAAAATAGTAGAAGAAAGAAATAATTAATATTCCGTTTCTTTTAGACTATCCACAAGTTATACCAGCTTTTCCACACACAATTAACCGGGTTTTCAAAAATAACTTGCTATATCCTTAGTGGCTAACCACTTATGCGCCGCTAAAAGTTGTGGAAAAATTAAAAAAGCGAAAATTTGTTTAGAAAGTGGGAAAAAGTGTTATTTTGTGTTAGTTATTTATTTCAATTAACGCAAAGTATTGATAATGATTGGATTTCTGGGAGAATATGAATCAACTTTAGACGCCAAGGGGCGTTTTCTTCTACCGGCTGGCTTCAAGAAGCAGTTGCCGGAAGGAGAAGTAGGTGGATTTGTTATTAACCGGGGATTTGAAAAATGTCTAAGCCTTTACCCGGTTAAAAGCTGGGAGCCACTTTATTCCGATATCAGCAAACTAAATGATTTTGATCCAAAGGTCAGAGAGTTCCGTCGTACGTTTTTGAATGGGGCAACCATGGTCGACCTTGATTCGGCTGGAAGAATACTTGTTCCGCCGGGGTTGAAGAGTCATGCAGGTCTGGAAAAAAATATTGTATTAGTGGCTGCTGTTAACAAGATTGAAATATGGGATCAGGAAAAATATCAACAGTTCTTTGAATCATTCTCGCCGGAAGCATTTAGTGATTTAGCTAAAGAAGTGATGGCTAAGGATAATGATAAGTTGAAAAATGGATTGACGGATTAGCATGGTTAAGCAGAAAAAAATATCTGGAAAAAATCA
>JAYWCV010000295.1:0-13253 GCA_043780275.1 Chitinophagaceae bacterium | reverse complement strand
AATAATATGTATGCCGAGCATGCTTCTAAATTATTGCGAGTTTGGTTTCTGGATCCTGCAACAAAAATGAACCCCAATTTAAAATATGGACAAGCCATTAAAGGAGTAAATGAAGGACGGGGTGCAGGTTTAATCGATTCACGGCATTTTGTTAAACTGATTGATGCAATTGGTTTACTGAAAACATCCAAGTATTGGAAAACAGAAGATCAGCAAGGAATGAAACAATGGTTTGCTGATTTTTTGAATTGGATGCAAACAAGTAAAATTGGAATTGACGAATGGAATGCAAAAAATAATCATGGCGCCTGGTACGATGCACAAAGGTTGGCTATGGCATTGTTTATAGACAGTACCGATTTAGCTAAAAAAATTATCCGCAACGCGGCTGGTCGTCTCGACTATCAGATTGATGAAAAAGGATTTTTCCCGGCAGAAATGGCAAGAACGATATCACTTCATTATACATCGTTTGTGATGAATGCTTTTTTCACGATTGCGAAAATGTCTGAAAAAACTGATTTTGATTTTTGGAATCATGTAACCCCTTCCGGGAAATCCCTGAAAAAATCATTTGAAATTCTGAAACCATATCTCACCAATGAAAAAGAATGGGAAGGAGAACAGATTAAAAACTATGATTTTGAAGATGGATATATGTTGTTGAAAGATGGTACAAAACAATATAAATGTAAAAATTGTGAGCAGGAACTGAAATTATTAGCAGATGATAAAGCTGCTCGGTTGCGATTAAATCTATTATACTAATTAAATTTTTTTATACATATTCAAACTGTTATTATGAAAAAAATACAATGCTTATTAATTTTTATGCTGCTTGTGGGCGGTGCAGTAATAGCACAAAAAAAAGTGATTACCGGCAAGGTAATAAACCAAGGCGGTAACGATCCGTTGATGGGAGTAAATATACTTGCAGATAAACAAAAAGCTGGTGTAACAACTAATGCAAATGGTAGCTATTCTATCAGCGTAGATAAATCTACTTCGGTTTTGATTTTTTCCTATGTAGGTTATGCTACGCAAACCGTATTAATTGGAGACATGACTTCCATTGATGTAGCCATGGTTGTTGCAGAGTCGGCTGTGGAAGAAGTAGTCGTAGTTGGTTATGGTACTCAAAAAAAATCGAGTGTAACGGGTGCCGTTTCTAAGTATCAAAATGATAAACTGGATGAAACAGCTTTTTCAAGATTGGACCAGGCATTGCAGGGAAAAATTGCCGGGGTGCAAATTCAGAATATTACATCCGAGGCTGGTGCAGATCCTAAAATACGTATTCGTGGATTGAGCTCAATAAATGCTGGTGCAGGTCCATTGGTAGTAGTTGATGGACATCCAGTGCCTGATGGATTGTCTTTTGTAAATATGGCGGATGTACAGTCTGTAGAAGTTTTAAAGGATGCGGCTTCTTCTGCAATATATGGATCAAGAGGTGCAAGTGGTGTCATAATTGTAACTACTAAAAGTGGTAAAGCTAATAAACCAAAGTTTGGATTGAAATTTTCAAATGGGTATAAAGATGCTTATGCGCTTTATCCAATGATGACTACAACAGACTACACCAAAATGTTATTTGACGAAGCTGCTTTGAAATTAACCGATCCTAGTATTACGCCTCCAACTTTAACACAGATTGCGTCAACTCCTGAAAGAGGTGCGTATATTATTGAACAAAATTTAAGAGGAGGTGAACAAACAGATTGGCAGAAAGAAGCAATACGGACAGCGAATGTTAAAAACCTGCAATTAAATGTTTCTGGTGGCAATAGCGGAGTAACATATTATGTCTCCGGCGGTTATCAGAATGACCAGGGTATGATGTATCATAGCGAATACGAGCGTTTTAATATTCGCAGTAAAATAGATGCTCAATTAAGCAAAAGAATAAAACTTTCTTTCAACATTAATCCTTCATACATAAAAAGAGAAAGACCATCAGTTAACTATATTGATTTTGTCCGGTTCCAATCATACTTGCCGGTTTATTTAAATGAAATGCTGGCAACATATGTCAGATTGGACCCGCAATGGGCCGATGTGAAAGCAGGTGATTTTGCACAAGCACGTTATTTTAATGGCCGAGCTTATAGTGGTTTAATGCCAGATGGAAGTACCTGGACGAATACGTCATTAATTACGCCGTTTAATACGGCTAATAATACACCGAAGTCTATCATGGAAACAAGAACAATTACATCTCATGATTACCGAGCATTGACTTCAGGAGACTTGACAATAAATATTATTCCTGGTTTGGACTTTAAATCATTAGCCAGTGCATATGTAAATTATACAACGGGGTTGGATTATGCAAAACGAAATTCAAACAGGGCCGGTGAAGTAAACAGAGGTGTGTATACCAACCGGCTCTTTGTTGATTTATTGAATGAAAACACATTAAATTATTCGAAACAATTCAAAGATCATTCATTAAATGTATTAGCAGGATTTACAGCTCAAAAAACAAATATCCAGGAAGAACAAACGGTGGGTATCGATTTTCCCAATGATAATATTACTACGTTAAACACGGCGCTGTTAATTGACATGGCAAGTACGTTTAATCTGAGAAATAAGGTAGGATTACTTTCTTATTTAGGACGTGTTAATTATAGTTACCTGGATAAATATCTTGTATCTGCAAGTTTCAGAGCAGATGGTAGCTCCTATTTTGCACCCGGTAATAAATGGGGATATTTTCCTTCCGTTTCTGTAGGATGGTTGGCAAATAAAGAAAAATTTTTACAGAATGTAGAATGGATAAGCAATTTAAAATTCAGAGCCAGTATGGGCGCAACAGGTAATAACCGTATTGTGGATTTTGCTTTTGTTGATCTTTTATATGCAGCAAATTACCCTATTGGAGCCGGCACAGGTGCAGTAGGTGTGGGCCAATTACCCTCTAGGAATATACTTTCAAATGAAAACATAACTTGGGAAAAAACAATACAATATAATGGAGGAATGGATCTTTCATTATTCAAGAATAAGATATCTCTTTCATTGGATGTATATCAATCTAAAACAGATCAGCTATTGCTTCAACAAGCTTCTCTTGGTTTTGCCGGTGTACCTCTATATTGGAACAATATTGGAAGATTACAAAATGACGGTATTGAATTTGAAATGACCAGTAATCAAGTGAGAACAAAAAATTTCAAGTGGAGTACATCAGCAAATATTTCACACAATAATAATTCAATTCTGGAATTAGGTGCCGAAGCATTTTTATTGAACCAGGGAGAACGGACAGAGCTTTATATGAATAAAGTAGGAGCTCCTCTTATTCAATATTTTGGATACAAAACAGATGGCGTGTGGTTGTCGCAAGAAGAAATTAATGCAGCACTTGCAAAAGGTTTAACAAGTAGTTTGAGTAACGTTTTTGTTGCAGGCGGTTTAAAGCTTGTAGATATAAACGGAGATAATAAACTTGATGTAAACGACCGTTCAGTTATTGGTAATCCGTATCCTGATTTTACCTGGGGAATAACAAACAATTTGAATTATAAAAGTTTTGATCTCAGTTTTATGATTCAGGGAGTACAGGGTGGAACTTTGATTAACGGTGATGCGAATTATAATGAAACAAAAAGATATAATAGAAGTTACAACACAAACAGATGGGTAAGTCCTTTATATCCCGGTGATGGAAAAACTCCTTATTCAACATTAGGATTTAACTGGATGCTGACAGATTATGTAGTAGAAGATGCTTCTTATTATGCCTTAAGAGAAGTTTTGCTTGGTTATACTTTGCCCGAAAATTGGGCAAAAAAAGCCAAGCTGAGTTCCATGCGTCTTTATTTCTCTGCACAGAATATTTTTTTCCATTCAGCAGCAAATTACAGAGGTATTAATCCCGAAGCAAGGATGACCTCAGGTAACTATCAAACACCACTTGTGGATGGATATCAAAGAGGAGGTTTCCCCATGCAAAAAACTTTAATGTTCGGTGTTGATGTTAATTTTTAATATTAAAAAAAACTTATTATGAAATACGTACAATATATAATGATCGTTTTTTGTTTGATTTTTAGCTCCTGCAAAAAAGTAATTGATCTTTATCCGCAATCCAATTCAAATGCTACCACTTATTATTCTAACTATTCAGAACTAAGTGATGGTTTAAATGGAGTTTATAATGGGATGCAAACTCCATTAACAACGGAATGGCAACTAACAGAATTAAGAACGGACAATTCAAGACAAGGTGTTCCAGCAAGTACCAGTTCAGTCAACAGAGACTTAAGTGATTTGGATATGTTTATACAGTCTACAACACAGCAAAGTATTTATGATTACTGGTTAAGTACTTATAATAATATTCGTAATGCCAATATCATTTTAAAAAATTTGGGTGTAAACTATGATCCTTCTGCCGGAAATCTTAATCTAACCAGTATAAGTGTTACACTTTCAGATGTAGATAGAAAACAATTAGCTGGTGAAGCACTTTTTATCAGGGCTAATCATTACTTTAATTTGGTTCGTTTATACGGTGGGGTATTTTTAGTACATACTCCTATTTCAGCGGTAGATGCAAAAACCATGAACCGGTCATCTGTTGCGGATATATATAAAATGATTGAATCGGATCTTACAACAGCTGCTGCTTATATGAGTACTTTAAAATTTACCCAGATAGCTGCTGCAAATAAGGGGCGGGTTAATAGCTGGTCGGCAAAAGCCTTATTAGGAAAGGTATATCTGACAAGAAATAAAAAAGCAGAAGCAATTGTTCAGTTACAGGATGTAATTACAAATAGTGGATATTCATTACAGTCATCTTACGCCAACGTATTTTCTATTACTAACGAGTTGAATGCTGAATTACTTTTTACTGTTCGGTTTAAGGCAGGTGGTTTTGGACTGGGCTCAAGATTCGGAAATGATTTTGGACCACTAAACAGTGGCTCTGTTGTTATCAATGGCTCAGGATTTGGATTAAACACACCCACTACTCAGATTGATACATTATATGTTACAGCAGATGCAAGAAAAGCAGTCAATATTGCTAAATATTTGCCCGGTACTTCTGAAAGAATTTATGTGAGAAAATATTTAAATCCGGTTGTTCTTACAAACGATGGAGAAAGTGATTGGCCCGTTTTAAGATATTCAGATGTTTTATTAATGATGGCCGAAGCACAAGGCTTTACAGCATCCAGTATTGCATTTATAAACCAGGTTAGAACAAGATCAGGATTGGCTGTTTTACCTGCAAGTGTAAATACAGTAACTCTTTTTGAAAATGCATTATCTCAGGAGAGAAGATTGGAATTTGCATTTGAAAATCAACGTTGGTTTGATTTAGTACGATTTAATTCTACTATGACTACAATCACAGCCGAACAAACATTGAAAGATCATTTTGCATATGAATATAGAGCACATTATAGCCAGTACTTAGTGCCAACACCGACTTTAGCTCAGTTGCAGGCAAGTGTAACCGCACAAAGATTGTTTTTGCCTATACCACAACGTGAAATAGATACCAATACACAATTGGTCATTGCACAAAATCCGGGGTATTAATTTGAATTCAATTAAATATTTTGAAAAAAAACAGCGGGATAAATAAGGCGATGATGAAATTTATTTTAAGCTTAGCATCTTTTAAATAAGTTAATCCATTCAATTGGTTATTTGTAAAACAGGATGACCGGATTCTTAAAACAACACAATACGAATAGTCGAAATAGACTGGGGAAAAGATAAGATTCGTTAATTTAGCAAAACGAAAGAACCGGATAAAAGAGAAATAAAAAAATAGTTTTTAATAAAAAAAATGCCTGAATTCATCCTTAAAAAAGGGAAAGAATAAAGGCGAGCAAAAATTATGCAAATCAGATTTCAAAATAGCCCGAAGGAAATGAGTGAGATGAATACACAACAGCAAAGGGATCATTTTCTCATTCAGAATTTAATGCTTTCGGGGAATATTAGTTTAACATATACGCATTACGACCGAATGATTGTTGGCGGAGTTGTACCCGCCGCAACAACTATTGTTTTGCCAAATGAAGATGAACTTAAAGCAAAATTCTTTCTGGAAAGAAGAGAAATGGGAATTATCAATGTTGGCGGGAAAGGAACCGTTAAGGCCGATGGGGTGGCTTTTGAAATGGAGAAACTTGAAGCAGTGTATTTAGGAAAAGGAACGCAGGAAGTGAGTTTCAGCAGTGCTGATGCAAATAATCCCGCCATGTTTTATATATTATCGGTGCCGGCACATCAAACTTATCCGAATAGAAAAATGACCAAAGCCGAAGCCCAGCCAATCAATATGGGTGAAACAGCAACCTCAAATAAAAGAACCATCTATAAATATATTCATAACGATGGTATTCAAAGTTGTCAATTGGTAATGGGTTTAACAGTATTGGAAGAAGGTAGTGTTTGGAATTCGGTTCCACCACACACCCATACCCGCAGAATGGAAGCTTATTTTTATTTTGATCTGCATGAAGCACAACGAGTGATGCATTTCATGGGCCAGCCGCAGGAAACAAGGCATCTGGTTATGGCCAATAACGAAGCAGTTATTTCTCCACCATGGAGTATGCATTTTGGAGTGGGCACAGCCAACTATGGTTTTATTTGGGGCATGGCCGGTGAGAATAAGGAATTTACAGATATGGACCCGGTGCCGGTATCAAGTATAAAGTAACCTGGTTAATTTTTATTTAATCATTGACCCCGTAACAATTTCTGTTGCATTTGCTGTCAGCTAAATATCAGGTGGGCCGTTATTATGACTAAAAAAATTACGAGAACGATTGCGTAAATTTTTTATGGTAAAACTGCTTTATACCGATTAAGAATATATACTTTACGGGCAATCAATATTTAATTGGCTGTATATATACATACTGCAAATCAGAATGAAGACTTTTAAACCGTATGAAAAAATATTTTGCTTTCGTTTATAATAGGAGAAGGGTAACAAAAAACAGTAATGCTCAAATTCAAAAAAATTAAAACAATACCAATATTAAATTTAAGAATCAATAAAAACTTTATAAGCAATGAGTAAAAAAGTAGTAACCCTTGGAGAAATAATGTTACGTTTAACGACACCCGATTTCAAACGTTTTGTACAATCCGATTCATTTGAAGTAACATACGGTGGTGGTGAAGCCAACGTGGCTGCTGCTTTATGCAATTATGGTTTAAACGGAACATTTGTAAGTAAAGTACCTAACAATCCAATCGGGCAATCTGCTATTAATCATTTGCGACGTTATGGTGTTGATACACAATTTATGGCAAGAGGAGGCGACAGGCTGGGAATTTATTTCCTGGAAACCGGCGCATCTATGAGAGCTTCACAGGTTATTTATGACCGTGCCGGTGCTTCTATTGCAAATGTGGATGCAAGCGAATTCGATTTTGATAAAATATTTGAAGGGGCAAGTTGGTTTCATACAACCGGTATTACACCGGCTTTAAGCGATAAAGCGGCGGCTTTAACAGAAGCTGCACTAAAAGCCGCTAGGGCAAAGGGTATTACTACCAGTATCGATTTGAACTTTCGCAAAAAATTATGGACCAAAGAAAAAGCAAGAGAAGTAATGACCCGGCTTTGCGAACACGTGGATGTATGTATCGGAAATGAGGAAGATGCTGATTTGTGTTTAGGTTTTAAAGCAGCTAATACCGACGTTAGCAAAGGAGAATTAAACCTAGATGGATTTAAAGATGTGTTCAGACAAATGAAAGAAAAATTCGGATTCAAATTTATTGCATCATCGTTAAGAGAAAGTCATAGTGCCAGTGATAATGGATGGAGTGCGTTGGTATATGATGGAAATGAATTTTATCATACCAAACAATATGAGGTTCGGATTGTAGACCGTGTAGGAAGCGGCGACAGCTTCGCCAGTGGATTAATTTATGGATTAGTGACCGGCATGCCGATGGCTGATGCTGCTGAATTTGGCGTTGCCGCATCTGCTTTAAAACATACCATTCATGGCGATCTGAATCATGCAACACTTGCCGAAGTAAACGACCTGGTCCAAGGGGATGGTAGTGGTAGGGTACAACGATAATGAGTTGAAAGATTTAAAGTTTATTTGTTTTAAGTTCAGGAAGAAGAACTTTAATAATAATGACAGAATTTAAACCCTAAACCCTAAACCCTAAACCCTAAACCCTAAACCCTAAACCCTAAACCCTAAACTCTAAACTCTAAACTGTTATTATAACATGATAATAGATACCATTGCAAATGCATACAAATATTTTTCGGTACATCCATTGTTTGAAAAAGCGTTTGAGTATATCTCAAATACTGATTTGATTCATTCAGAAGATGGAAAGTCTGAAATAGCTGAAGGATTGAAAGCCATTATCAGCAATGCAGATGGAAAAACCAAAGAAGCTGGTCTTTCAAAATTTGAATGTCATGATAAAAATATCGATATACAACTTTGTATTAAAGGATTGGAAACCATTGCATGGAAACCCAGAGAAAAATGTGTAATAGCCAACGGAGATTATAATGCAGAAAAAGATGTGCGATTTTTTAGCGATGAACCAGACATGTTTTTTCAGTTAACCGATGGACAGTTTGCCATTTTCTTTCCAGAAGATGTGCATGCACCCATGATTGGCGAAAGCAGCATTAAAAAATTAGTCATTAAAGTAAAAATATAATTCGGCAACTCTTAAGTTGAGCAAAAAATAAAAAATGAACTATGATTAAAGCAGAACAAGTATCAGATTGTATTGTAGCGCAGGGAATTCTTCCTTTATATTTCAACCCCGATGAAACCGTAAGTGTTGATATATTAAGAGCTTTAAATAAGGCAGGAATAAAAGCCGTGGAATATACTAACCGTGGTGAAGCAGCGTTAATCAATTTTAAAAAAATGATTGAAATCAGGAATAGTGAAATGCCCGACATGCTAATGGGTGTTGGTACTATTAAAAATTTACAGGATGCCGAAAACTACATGGCTGCAGGTGCCGACTTTTTAGTGAGTCCGGGATATGTGAAAGAAGTAGCCGACTATGCTGTTGGCAAAGATATATTCTATGCTCCCGGTTGTATGACGCCAAGTGAAATAATTGCAGCAGAAAACAGCGGCGTAAAATTTATCAAGTTATTCCCCGGTAATATGCTTGGGCCTGAATTTTTAAGTGGGATAAAAGATATTTTCCCTAAACTTTTATTTATGCCAACAGGCGGTGTAGATACCAGCAGAGAAAATATTGAAGGTTGGTATAAAGCCGGTGTATGTGCTGTAGGTATGGGCAGTAAACTCATCAGTAAAAAATTAATGCAGGATAAAGATTACGCTACAATTGAAAAAGAAACTAAAGCAGTACTGGAATTAATTCAAACAATAAAAAATAAATAGATTAAAAAAGGTTAGGAAAAAAGACGGGTAAAGAAAATTAATTCTTTACCCGTCTTTTTTATTTTTCAGATCCATTTTTTTTAAACAAGCTGAATAAGAGTCCTCCCATTACGCCACCATAAGCAGTACTGTTATGCCACTTGGAAGTGATCATACAAGTACCGCTGTTGCAACCGATAAAATTCCAGTATAGGAATCCGATTACCGAACCCGCAACTATCCCAGCGATCAATAATTTATTTTGAAGTATCCATTTCATAATAATAGTTTGAATAAAAACAAAGTAACTCAATTATGTCTGGAAGAAATGTAATTTGTGTCACATGGCCTCCCTTAAAATCTTCCGCCAGATTGATCAATGATTAAGCAATATAAGCAATAACTTTTTCCATGGCACTGCTTCGGGATCCTTTTATTAAAATATACGCATTTTCAACATGTTGGTCAGCAAACCATTTTTTCGCCTGGTCTGCATTGTCGAAATGATAGTAGTTGTGATTTTTGCTTGAGAAATGTTTTCCTACCAATACAACAGCCTTCCAGGTATATTTTTTTATCAATTCAATAAGAGCTTCATGTTCCTGTTCGGTTTCTTCTCCTAATTCAGCCATTGCACCAAGCATTAATATTTTGTTTTCAACCTTCATGCCGGCAAAGTTTTCAATGGCAGCTTTCATACTGCTTGGATTGGCATTATAAGCATCCAGGATAATATGGTTGCCATCTTTTTCCAATAACTGCGACCGGCTGTTTGTTGGATAATAGTTTTCAATGGCGGTTTTTATTTTTTCCGGAGAAACATGGAAATAAGCACCCATGGCTACTGCGGCCAACACATTCGAAAAATTATAGTTACCCACCAAATTCGTTTTTATCGAATCAATCAACAGTCCTTTTGTTACTCCTATTTCAAGAAATGGATCGTATTGAATTACGTGGCCTTCATAATCTGAATCCTTGCTGCCGTATTTAATGATTTCAGAAATACCCTTACTCATTTCCTGTAAATAATCCTGGTCCCACATCACAAAGGCTTTGCCATTTTCATGTTTTAAAAAATCAAACAATTCTCCCTTTCCTTTTTTTACGCCTTCTACACCGCCAAATCCTTCCAGGTGTGCTTTGCCGCAATTGGTAATCAATCCATGGGTTGGTAAAACATATTTACAATAACCTTCAATTTCTTTTTGGTGATTGGCTCCCATTTCAATGATGGCCATTTCTGCGTCGTTCCTGATTTTTAAAATAGTTAATGGAATACCTATATGATTATTCAGATTGCCTTCAGTGGTATATGTTATATAGGTAGAACGGAGTACGGCATGTATTAATTCTTTTGTGGTTGTTTTACCGTTACTGCCTGTGATGGCAATAAAAGGAACCTGCCTGCCGGCAGGCAGGTTATTAAATTGCCTTCGGTGATGAAGTGCCAATGCTTGTAAAGTGGTTAGTACATCATCGACCAAAATAGTTCTTCCGGGTACTTCAAATTTTTTATCATCGATTATTGCAAAAGCTGCACCCTTGGCAAGAGCTTCTTCAGCAAATGAATTAGCGTTAAAATTCGGACCTCTTAATGCCATAAAAAGATCGGTATCTTTTAGTTTGCGGGTATCCGTTTGTATAGACGGGTGTTTTAAATATAGCTGATAAAGATGTTGTAAATCCATTTATCAAATTTATGAACAGCCGCTGAATTTTTTTGAAAAAATTTGTAGTAAAAAAATCCCCCTCGCCTTAGGCGAGGGGGATTTTAAATTATGTTTAACGGCTTTGCCTTCTGGTTTTCCACCAGTTTCCTGTTTTGCGTTTATTTCCTTCCGGGCTTCCCATACGGTCCATTGCGCAACGGAATCCGATTAATGAGCTTGATTGATCTTCTTCCATATGACGTCTTGTGCCTGGCGATAACCAATAAGCCATATCATTCCAACTTCCACCTTTATATACTCTCGATTTATCGCTTATCAATGTGGTAATTCCGTACCCATAGGTTGCCAAAGACATGGAGTCACCATCTAAATAGTCTATGACATTTCCCCGCTGATAGTTTCTACGCTTGGCAGATTCCGCATCTGTAATGTTTACCATTTTTACACGTCCCAGGCTATCGATTTCTGCTTCCCCATCCTGGTTCTTATATAATTTTTCGAATTTATTTCCACGAAACGGTGCCACATCATCAACATCAATTAAGGATAATGGCCTGAATACGTCCATAACCCATTCGCTTACATTACCGGCCATATTGTAAATGCCGAATCCATTCGGATAAAAAGATTTTACCGGTGCTGTATAAATGGCACGGTCATTTAATCCTCCGGCAACCCCTGCAACATCACCTGAACCACGTTTGAAGTTAGCCAGGAACTGACCTTGCCAACTACCATGGCGTGTATCCCTTAAACCAGAGCCTGATTGCCATGGATAAACCTGCTTATTTGATATTAACTCTTCACCTCGCTGACCTTCTTTTGTACTTGGTCTTGGATTCTGGTTGATATATCCATATGCGGCATATTCCCATTCGGCTTCATAAGGTAATCGGTAACCGGGTTGAATAATGCCATCTTCGAATGATACACTTGTACGTGGAGTTCCCTGAGCTGTTTTTAATGGATTCTTTTTTGAAGCAGCTAACTTTCCGGGAGCTGCGCTGTATAAACCTAATAAATAAGACTTCGAAGTGAAATTGTTTTCCTGTTGTTGAGCCTGAACTGATTGCTTGGCCAAATATCCTTTTTGCAAAAGGATTCCTTCATTCACACGGTCTCCTCTCCAAAGACAAAAATCGTGGGCTTGCTGCCATGAAACGCCAACTACCGGGTAGTCGTTAAAACCAGGATGACGGAAATAATATTCTACCAATGGTTCGTTATAACTTAATTCACTTCTCCAAACCAATGTATCCGGTAAAGCCCTGTCAATGATGGCCTGGTTTATTGGATCAGCGGAAGGGTCGAAAACACGGCCAAGCCAGTGTATATATTCACGGTAGTGAACGTTTGCAACTTCTGATTTATCAATATAGAAAGACGGGACCGTAACACGACGTGGAATATTATTCCAATCACCCATCACATCTTCTTCTGATTGACCCATGGTAAATGTACCACCCTGAACAAAAACTAAACCTGGCCCTGCGGCCTGATCTGCAGCTTTGGATATTTGATATCCACCCATGTTTTTGTCATTATAATTCCAGCCGGTTGATTCGGATTTATTAAAACTTTTTTTACCAAAAAAGCTTTTTCCTTTACAAGAGGCTAGTAATACAATACTTGATAAAAGGAATACTAAATTTTTAACTTTCATTTGAATCTTATTTGACTTTTCTGAGTTTAATGGTCATTCATTGAAATCTAAATTGTTGAAACCATGAATTATCGAACTTTTTTAAACCCAAGTTTCAGAACAATTTAAACGTAGGGAAGTTGATATTATTGTATTAAAATAAGGTTTTCCCAACCTGAATTGCGAATATAGAATTTGTTTCATTACAAACATCCCGGAAAATATTGCTTTTTATTCCGATTTTAGAGCAGATTTTTGCGTAGTGAGGATTATAAAAGTGCTTAAAAAACCTTTATTCATATCGTTATTGTTGATTTTTTGCTTACAGGTATTGGGGCAAAGAATGTATAAACCCAATTCTGTTTTATCAACATCTGCCTGGTATAAAATTACTGTTAAAAAATCCGGAATTTTTAAAATAGATGTTGCCTTCCTTAATTCGATGGGAATAAATACTTCTTCTATTGCATCAAACAGTATCCGGGTATTTGGAAATGGAGGTCAAATGCTGCCGGAAGCAAATGCAGAAAACAGAATCGATGACCTGGAAGAAAATGCAATTATGAT
>JAYWCV010000294.1:0-3000 GCA_043780275.1 Chitinophagaceae bacterium | reverse complement strand
TGCCCGGATGTTAAGTAAAAAACAAGACGTCATAAAAGATTTTAAAAAAGGTTTTTTACCAATCATGATCCCAATTGCCTTGGTATGTATTTTAATTGCACCGGCAAATCTTTCCACTTCATTATTATTGGGAGCCAGTTGTATGATGCTTTTATTCATTGGCCGTGCAAGCATCAAGCATTTATTTTTTACCATGTTAATTGCCCTGATCCCGATTATCTTTTTGGTGATGGCAGCCGTGGTAAAACACAAGACACCCGATGAACAGGTCATTACAAAAAAGGAAAATTCTTCCGGGATTTTTGTCCGTGTAAATACCTGGGTAAACCGGGTGGAGAATTTTATCTATGCTGGCAAGGCTGCAGACAACGATAATATGTACCAGGTTAACCAGGCCAAGATTGCCATTGCTAAGGGAGGCATATTTGGCAAAGGACCAGGGAATAGTGAACAACGAAATTTTTTGCCGCAGGCATACAACGATTTTATTTATGTGATCATAATTGAGGAATATGGATTGATAGGTGGAGCATTTATCATTTTTATTTACCTGGTTTTTTTGTTTCGGAGTATCCGCATTTTTAAAAGATGCCCTTATGCGTTTGGTGCATTTCTGGCACTGGGTTTAAGTTTCACCTTAGTGATTCAAGCCGTGGCAAACATGGCCGTTAATGTGAATTTATTTCCGGTAACAGGCGTTACACTGCCATTGGTAAGTATGGGTGGAAGCAGTTTTTTATTTACCTGTTTATCGATCGGTATTATTTTAAGTGTGGCAAGGAATGTAGAGCAATTGGAGGGCCAACAACCTGCACCGGAGTTTAGTTAATTGAACGACATGGCGAAGCGAATTATTATAGCAGGAGGAGGAACAGGCGGGCATATTTTTCCGGCTATTGCTATTGCTAATGCACTGAAAAAAAAAGAGAAGCATATCGAAATATTATTTGTTGGGGCAAAGGGGAAAATGGAAATGGAAAAAATACCGCAGGCAGGTTTCGAGATTGAAGGATTGGATATAGTGGGTTTCGACAGAAGTTCTTTGATAAAAAATATTGGATTGCCATTTAAGTTGATTAAAAGTTTTTTTCAGGTAAAAAATATTTTTAAAAAATTTCAGCCCAATGCGGTCATTGGTGTAGGTGGATATTCCAGTTTTCCGGTTTTGCGTTATGCGCAGGCAAAAGGGATTCCAACATTTATTCATGAGTCGAATTCTTTTGCTGGCAAATCAAATAAGATGCTGGGCAAAAAAGCGAAACAAATATTTGTGGCAGTGGATGGAATGGACCGATTTTTTCCGGCTGAAAAATTATTGATTACCGGAAACCCGGTTCGCTTATCCATTGCCGATTCAACCATTCAGCGGTCTGAAGCCATTCGTTTTTTTTCGTTGGATGAAAGCAAGAAAACGGTCTTGGTTATTGGCGGAAGCTTAGGAGCAAAGTCGATGAATGAAGCCATAGATAAACAGCTGGATAAACTTTTGTCAAATGATATTCAACTCATCTGGCAAACAGGTAAAAGTTATTTGACAAAAGCGAAAGAAAGAACGGTTGGAAGAAAAGATGTGTGGGTGAATGATTTTATTACCCGCATGGAGATGGCTTATGCTGCAGCCGACATGGTGGTTTCAAGATCGGGTGCCATGACTGTTTCAGAATTGGCCATGGTGAAAAAACCGGTTCTATTCGTTCCCTTTCCTTTTGCAGCTGAAGATCATCAAACAGAAAATGCAAAAAGATTGGTCAACAGAAATGCAGCGATGATGATAAACGATAAAGATGTATTGAACATGATGGTTGATAAGATTATTGAATTGGCGAAAGATGAAACTAAGCAAACAGAGATGAAAAAGAATATTGAATCATTTGCTATAAAAAATGCAGATGAAAAAATTGCAGAACAAGTGTTGAAAAATATTTATTGAAAATGGATTTGAATGTTTCGAAAAATACTGTTCTTATGAAAATCCCCTTTTTGGGGGAAACCGAAATCCGTGCCGTCTATTTTATAGGTATTGGCGGAATTGGGATGAGTAATATAGCCAGGTATTTTCATTCAAAGGGAATTGTGGTTAGTGGCTATGATAAAACGTCAACGACATTGACCAGCGCATTGGAAAAAGAGGGCATGGTAGTTCATTACGAAGACCGGATTGATCATTTACCGAAAGAGGTTGAGCTGGTAGTTTATACACCGGCCATACCAAAAGAGCATCAGGGTTTGCAGTATTATCTGCAAAATAATTATAAGGTGGTGAAGCGAAGTGATGCTTTGCAGATGATTACGGAAAGTTCTTTGAATATATGTGTTGCAGGCACGCATGGAAAAACAACGATAACCAGTATGGTGGCTCATTTATTACGAGACTCTGGGTATGGTTGTCATGCATTCCTCGGTGGTATATCTGTAAACTATGGAACTAATTTCTGGAGCAGCGATAATAATGTTTGTGTAATTGAAGCGGATGAATATGATCGGAGTTTTTTGAAATTAAGTCCGGACATAGCCATTTTAACAGCTATGGATGCAGACCACCTGGATATTTATGGTACCGTCGAAGCCGTGGAAGATTCATTTATTGAATTCAGTACCAAAATAAAAACAGGGGGCTTGCTGATCAGCAAATTTGGTTTAAAGAGAGGTACAGAATTAAAAGCCGATCGGCATTTGACATACAGTTTGCAAAATGAAAATGCCGATGTGTATGCAGCCAATATCCGAATGATGGATGGCAGTTATGAGTTTGATGTGATGATGAAAGATAATGTGCTGGACAAGCTGGTATTGCATATGGGCGGCATGCACAATATTGAAAATGTAATTGCTGCAATAGCAGCAGCCAGTTCTTTGGGAATCGAAAATGATAAAATCAAAGCAGCAGTAGAATCATACAAGGGTGTGAAAAGGCGTTTTGAATACATTATTAAAAATAAAAACATCGTATTCGTCGATGACTATGCACATCATCCGGAAGAGTTGAAAGCCTTGATTAAT
>JAYWCV010000293.1:0-4178 GCA_043780275.1 Chitinophagaceae bacterium | reverse complement strand
GCATAAAAAAACCGGATTTTTATTATCCGGTTTTTTTATTTCTAAACTGCTTTTATCAGGTAGTAATTCTTTTTCCCTTTTTGAACCAGCAAATATTTTTCATGCATCAATCTGCTGCTGTCAATAGTCTCTTCAATCGATTCAATTTTTATTTTATTTATTGAAACTCCTCCGGCCTGTACCGTTTTCCGGGCCTCACCTTTACTTGGAAAAATTTTACTATCAGCCAAAAGGCTTACTACATCTACAGATTGATTGATTTGTTCTTTCGAAAATTCATGTGCAGGTACGGCATCTAACACCTGCATCAATTGATTTTCATTCAAACTATTTAAAATTTCTGCCGTATCGTTATTGAATAATATTTCGGATGCTTTCAAGGCAAATTCAAAATCTTCCCTACTATGAACAAAACAAGTTAATTCTTCGGCAAGGCATTTTTGTAAAGACCGTATGTGTGGAGCCTCCTGATGTTTTGCAATAAGTAAATCAATTTCATTTTTTGATAAAAAAGTGAATGTCTTTATCCAGGATTCTGCATCCTCATCACCAGCGTTTAACCAAAACTGATAAAATTGATAAGGCGATGTTTTTTCCGGATCTAACCAAATATTTCCTTTTTCTGTTTTTCCAAATTTTCCGCCATCTGCTTTTTTTATCAATGGGCATGTAAATGCAAAAGCTTCTCCGGAAACCTTTCTTCTGATTAATTCCGTACCGGTTACAATATTGCCCCATTGGTCGCTGCCACCCATCTGAAGCTTACAGTTTTTGTTTTGGTAAAGCCATAGAAAATCATATCCCTGTACCAATTGATAACTGAATTCGGTAAAACTCATTCCGGTATCGCCACTGATTCTGTTTTTTACACTATCCTTTGCCATCATATAGTTGACGGTTATATGCTTACCCACGTCACGTATAAAATCCAGGAAACTGAAATTTTTAAACCAGTCATAATTATTGACCATCTCTGCAGCATTGGGCAAAGAACTATCAAAATCAAGAAATTTTTCAAGCTGTTTTTTAACGCCAGCCTGATTTTTTTGTAAGGTTTCTTCATTCAGTAAATTACGTTCTTCACTTTTTCCACTGGGGTCACCTACCATTCCGGTAGCACCTCCAATCAATGCAATGGGTTTGTGACCGGCTTTTTGTAATCGAACTAATAGTACGATTGGAACAAGATTACCAATGTGCAGACTGTCAGCTGTTGGGTCGAATCCAACATAGCCACTAGTCATTTCTTTTTTCAGTTGTTCTTCTGTTCCGGGCATAATGTCCTGAATCATGCCCCGCCATTGTAATTCTTCAATCAGATTCATTTATATCAAAGGTTTGAGCAAATGTAATTCAGAAATGGGTTTGGAGTAGATTATAAACAATAATTTTATGCTTATCCCGTTAAAGTTCAATAGTTTTTAAATCAGATATATCTATGTATTTTTATACTTATCTGTTTATGTTGAACGGAACTTTTAAACTGAATAAAGCCAAATCAATATCTTATTTGAAAATTTAATTAATGACATCAACTAGATTTTATCTGGCCCTTTTTCTGAATCTAATTTGTATTTCCGGGTTCTCACAATTCCGAAAGTATTCGAATGAGTTTTTAAATATTGGTGCCGGTGCCAGAGGATTGTCGATGGGTAGTTCTCAGGTAGCTTCGGTAAAAGATGGTACTGCAGGTTATTGGAATCCGGCGGGATTGACGGGTATAAAAGATCATCCCAATCTGAATTTGATGCATGCCGAATATTTTGCTGGTATAGGTAAATACGATTATGCGAGTATTGCTTTCCCTTTGACCAATAACAAAAGAACTATCGGAATAACGGCATTACGTTTTGCAGTTGATGATATCATGAATACGCTTTTCCTAGTTGAACCAGATGGTTCAATTAATTACAATAATATCAAAGCTTTTTCATCGGCCGATTATGGATTCCTGCTTTCTTTTGCACAAAAATTAAAAGAGAGTGAGAAAAAAAATATTCATTTTGGTGTCAATGCAAAAGTGATTCATAGAAATGTAGGCAAATTTGCCAAGTCATGGGGATTTGGAATGGATGCGGGATTACAGATTATACAGAATAATTGGCGATTTGGAATTGTAGCCCGGGATATTACAACAACCTTCAATGCCTGGTCATTTAATTTTACAGAAAAAGAAAAAGAAGTTCTTTATCTCACAAATAATGAAATACCGGTAAAATCTACAGAGATTACCGCACCAAGATTGGTGCTGGGTGTGGCACATGATTTTAAGTTAAGCCAAAAATTGAGTCTTTTAACTGAAGCAAATTTCGATTTGACTTTTGATGGTAAGAGAAATACATTGATAAGTGCTGCTCCTGTTTCTGCAGACCCTAAAATAGGATTTGAATTAAATATGAATAATGTGTTTTTTCTAAGGGCCGGTGTAAATAACTTTCAAAAGGCTTTAGCTGATGGGGATACTTTGAACCAGAAAAAAGTCTGGATTTATCAACCGGCTGCCGGTGCAGGATTTAATATTTCAAATGTTACGATTGATTATGCATTTACCAATCTGGCCAATCAGTCAAATCCATTATTCACACATGTTTTTTCTTTGAAAATAAATGTGTCAAATGAAAAGAAAAAATAATAGTCCGAATCCCTGACAAAAAGTTTTACATGAAAAGAGTTTTGTTATCCATATTTATTTTTATTTCTCTTTCAACAATCACGGTTGCGCAGAGTTTTAATAATGCATGGATTGATTATTCAAAAGCATACTATAAGTTTAAAGTAGCAACAACTGGATTATACCGCATCAGTCAGTCATCACTTTCTTCATTAGGCATTGGTTCTGTTTCAGCAGATCAGTTTCAGTTGTGGCGAAACGGTAAACAGGTACCGATCTATACTACGGTTTCAACTGGAGTGCTGGGGGTAAATGATTTTATAGAATTCTGGGGCGAAATGAATGATGGTATTCCGGATAATCAATTATTTGTTATTCCCGATTATCAGTTAAATAATAAGTGGAGTCTGCAAACAGATACGGCAGCATTTTTTTTAACGGTTAATACCACAGTTACTCAAAATTTAAGACTTAGACCCGCCACAAATAATATTGCTGGCAATACTTTATTACCGGACACTTATTTTACCCATGTATTAGGTAATTATTTTCGGGAAAGAATTAATAGTGGTTATGCTTCTGTTGTTGGCGAGTATGTTTATTCTTCTGCTTATGATAAAGGCGAAGGATTTTCTTCGAATGATCTGGGAGGGGGTCAAACACGGTCAATTGTACACAATAATTTATTTGTAAACAGTTCTGGTCCGGCACCCCGATTTAGAATTAATGCATCCGGCAATGCGAATAATACGCGGTTTCTAAGCGTAGTTATCAATGGGGATACAGTGGCTAATAATCCGTTGGATTATTTCGATTATGTAAAAGTGTACAATCCTATTTCTACCAATACTATCAGTGCCGGTAGTATATTGGTTAATATTACAAATAGAACCACAGAGCCTAATGATAGAATAGCTGTTGCTCAATATGAATTGGAATATTCACGTCAGTTTAATTTTGGTGGAGAAAAAAACTTTGTATTTAAACTTCCGGCAAATATAGCCGGTAACTATTTGGAAATTTCAGGATTCAATTTTGGCTTAAAGCTTCCTGTTTTATATGATATTACCAATGGTAAAAGATATGTAGCGGATACCTCCAATACAGGTTTAGTAAAGGTTAAACTGGAACCATCTACTGTAGAGAGAAACCTGGTATTGGTAAATCAGGATGCTATAAATATCAATTCGGTTAATTCTTTTACCAGAAGGAATTTTATTAATTATACAACTGCTGCAAACCAGGGAGATTATTTAATTATTTCACATCCTAATCTTTTTGCTGGTGCTAATGGAACAAATCCGGTAGAAGAATATCGGGCATACCGAAGTTCTGTAACTGGGGGAGGCCATATTGCTAAAACATACCTGATAGATGAATTAGTAGATCAGTTTGCCTTTGGCATTAAAAAACATCCCGAAGCAATCCGGAATTTTATTTTGTATGCGAAAGCAAATTATTCAAAACCGGTAAAAAATGTTTTCTTAATTGGCAAAGGAGTTACCTATGTCAATTACCGGTATAATGAATCGAATCCGAATATGGATGTACTGGGAATGGTTCCAAC
>JAYWCV010000292.1:0-5588 GCA_043780275.1 Chitinophagaceae bacterium | reverse complement strand
AGCAATGAAAAACAGTGACCGATGGAAAAATATGAAAGAAGATGGAATTGATGAAGCTGAAATAAAAGCTTCCTTTCATAAAAAAGTTTCTATGAAAATATTTGCCTGGAATTCAAACAGGGAAAAAGATACAACCATGACGCCTTATGATTCGATTCGATATCACCGTCAAATGCTTCAATCTTCATTTATGGCCATGGATCCTGTTACCGGTGAAGTAAAAGCCTGGGTTGGGGGTATTAATTTTAAAACGTACAAATTCGACCACGTCAATATTAAAACCAAACGGCAGGTTGGTTCTTCCATTAAACCGCTTTTATATACACAAGCTATGGAAGAACGTGGTTTTGGACCTGAAACTGAATGTGAAAGGGTAGCTCAATATTTTCCCGGAAATGGTTGGGTACCTGCTGGTAAAAACTGTAAAGGTGGTGTGATCAATATGGCCGGTGCCCTTGCTCATTCAGACAACTGTGCTTCGGCATATATCATGAAACAGGTAGGGCCAGCACAGTTTGCAAATTTTATGGAAAGACTTAATATACCCACTAAAATTGGACCATACCCTTCTAATGCCTTAGGTGCCTGCGATCTTTCTTTATTTGAAATGATGTGGGCCTATAGCATATTTGGAGGCCGGGGATTTTCTACAAAACCCTATTTTATTAATCGTATTGAAGATAGAAATGGAAATGTAATTGCCCGATTTGATTATAGTATGAACCGAAAAGAAGCTATTAGTGAAATAACGGCATATCGTATGGCTAAAATGATGCAGGGACCCGTTGACCGAGGAACTGCTGGCGGATTGAGAGATCGTTTAGGAGCTGCTGAAATGGGTGGAAAAACAGGCACAACTAATGACAATTCAGATGCCTGGTTTATGGGTTTTGTTCCTCAACTTGAAGCGGGTGTTTGGGTTGGATGTGATGACAGATTCATACGCAATGAGAGCAGTTCATTTTTTGGAGGATCTGCTGCAAGACCTATCTGGGAATATTTTTTTAAAAAAGTATATGCTGACAGAACTTTAGGAATTGACCGGGATGCCAAATTTGTAAAACCGGCTGACCTTGATTTAGAGATTAACAGTGCTGATATCATGAATATCATTGGCGATACTCCTCCAGGAGCAGAAGGAGTAGATGTGGGTGTTGGCAATGCCAATGATTATAGTGGCTCCGGTGGTTATAACCAATATATAGGTCCCGAATCGAAAGCGGTCATTGATGAAGATGCAAAACCAAAAAAAGACACCGGTAACAAAGTTCCAAAAGGAGATAATGATCTAAAAAAACCAACGTTGATCAATCAGGATGAAAAAGACAAAACGAAGAAAGGAATATTGAATAAACTTTTTAAGAAAAAAGAGAACGAATAAAATAAATATGCAGGCAACAAAAAAGCGCAACTATTGTTGCGCTTTTTCTATCATTTATTTTCTGAATTAATAACCCAAAATCAAATTTACTCTTCTGTTTTTTCTACGTCCTTCTGCTGTATTGTTATCAACAACCGGGTTTTCCTCTCCAAATCCTTTCGATGTCAATCTGCTTTCGTCAACTCCTTTTTCAATCAAATATGCTTTTACAGTAGTTGCTCTTTCGTGAGATAATTGATGATTATACTCAGCATCGCCTACATGATCAGCATGACCTTCAATACTCAATTTTAAACCTTTTTCGGTGCTTAAAATCTTTACTACATCATTTAATGGACCAAAAGAAGATTTCAAAAGTTTTGCACTTCCGGTTTCAAATAAAACCCTTGTTGCAGTATATTCAACTTTTTTTACAGTCTCTTTTGGTATTTCCGGGCAACCATTATTTGATGCTATTCCTGGAACCGTTGGACACTTATCTTCTTCGTCATTGATGCCATCCTTATCAGTATCCGGAACCGGGCAACCTTGATAACGGGCAACACCTGCAACAGTTGGACATTTATCTTCTTCGTCATTGATACCATCTTTATCGGTATCCGGAATCGGACATCCCTGATATTTTGCTAAACCTGCAACAGTTGGACATTTATCTTCATCATCATTTATTCCATCTTTATCAGAATCTGGAATCGGACATCCATCATATTTTGCCGATCCTTTTACATCCGGACATTTGTCTTTATCATCAGTTACGCCATCGCCATCCGAATCTTTGGGAGGTTCAGGCAAAGCTGGAGGAAGAACAACTGGCTTTACTGGCTCAGCTTTTTTTTTACCGATAACGCCTGCAACACCAAAGTTGTATACAAAACGATAACCGGAAGTTGCCTGGGTTACAGGGACTCTGTATTGTGTATTAAAATATACGTGTGCTTCATCAAACAGATTCAACTTGAAACCTGCGCCAACAGGGATAAATGTTCCAAAATATCCATTAATATGCTGTACACCGGCACCTAATGAAACATGAGGTTGTACCCAATAATCTTCAGTTACCAACTTAAGTTGCAGAGATGCATCAGCTTCCATTATTAAAAGATCAGATGAAAATGCTGCACGGTTAGTAAATGGCTTATTTATAAAAGATGTTGCAAGAGTTCCAGCAAAATCAACATAATTTGAAACTCCTTGAAAATAAGTTAATGCCAAACCCGGTGCCATTTCATTAACCTTAGCCCATTTTTTATTGGCCAAAACAGATGATAAACTGGTTGAACGAATGCGCTGTGCAGTTGTATAATCATTTAAGAAAAAGCTTACACCCAAAGCGGCTGGCCTTACTTTATCTTTTGATTGTCCGAGCGTTGTAGCTACTAAAAGGAATACGGCGAATGATGAAACTAAAATTTTCTTCATGTTAATTAGTTTGGTTTAAAACTGAACAAAAGTAATGGGTTAGTTTAATATCCTAAAAAAAATTATTTTTATTCTTATTTAAGTTTAAAATACTTCGCTTTCTTCTAATATTTGCATTTTTACCTTAGTAATACCAGATTTTATAAATCCCAATTTTTTAGCACTTGAATAAGAAAGGTCGATAACCCTTTTCATTTTTTTGTGCATCCTGTCATTAATTTTTACAACCACGTCTTTTCCATTTTTGAGATTTGTAACCCGAACCCAGGTACCCAGAGGCACTTTATTACTGGCAGCAGTCATTTTTGACTGATCAAAAATTTCACCACTAGCTGTTTTTCTTCCCTGAAACTTATTGGCATAAAAACTTGCCGAGCCATAAATAAATGTTGATTCGGCCTGTAAAGAGTCCTGGGCTATTAGTTTGTTTACGCTTAAAAAAAATATATAAAAACACAATCCCATTACCCACTTGTATAAGTAGAATTTAGGAAGTGCTTTTATATTTTTTATTAAAATTTTCAAGATGCAAAATTATCAAACACTATGCCGTTTAAATGATCATAGCTGTTAAATTAATGCTTTTCGGTTTTTAAATAACCTTTCAAAGCCTTGTACTTACCAACATTTGCTTAACATATTTTTATTATTTCGCATACTTGCCAGTGTAATATTATACCTATTGAGGTTTCGCGTATTCACTAAGTTGGCTGCTAAAAATTATTATGATCTGATATTATTAAACCGGCAGTAATATCCTGGGAATCCTTTGTTGCAACAACATTAAATCGGCCAATACCATAGCAGCAACTGCTTCAACAATGACGGGCACTCTTAATGCAATACAAAGATCATGTCTGCCTTTTACTGAAAAACTTTCCAGGTTGCCCGTATTCCAGTTTAATGATTGTTGTTCTTTGGGTGTTGAGGATGTTGGTTTGATGGCAATACGGAAAACCAATTCATTTCCATTGGTTAGTCCACCCACTACACCACCCGCATGATTTGTGGTAGTTTTTCCCCGAATATCTTCAATAGCATCATTATGTTGGCTTCCAAACATTTTGGCAGCTTCAAAACCGGTTCCAAATTCAATTCCCCTTACTGCAGGAATTGCAAATATTGCATGACTTATAAGTGATTCAATTGAATCGAAAAATGGTTCTCCTAAACCAATAGGCAATCCGTTTATATGGCATTCAATGATTCCACCAACAGTGTCTTTTGCATCAATTGCTTTTTGTAATCCGGCTTCAATAATTTTTTCACCAGCTACTTCTGCTAAGGTTGCTTTAATTTCAATTTGTTTCAATAATTTTTTTGCTATTACTCCTGCTGCAACCAAAGCAACGGTAAGTCTTCCACTGAAATGTCCACTACCACGATAATCTTCAAATCCTCCAAATTTTTGGTGAGCCACAAAATCGGCATGCCCCGGTCTGGGAAAATCTCTTATTTTATCATAATCGGAAGAACGGATATTATTATTTTCAAAAAGAATAGTTATTGGAGCTCCGGTTGTTAAATTATTAAATACACCGCTTTTAAAGAATGGGATATCATCTTCTTTCCGTGGAGTTGTTCCTTTTTGTGTACCACCTTTTCTTCTTTCAATATCTTCTATAAAATCTTCCGCATTCAATGATAATCCTGCAGGACAACCATCTATAACAAGACCTACTGATTCGCCATGCGACTCTCCAAAAATGTGTACCCGAAATATTCTTCCAAAGCTATTCATACCGAAAATTTTAATTGCGCTTACATTTCATTTTCAAATATACTCTTATCCAATGTGAAAGGTTGTTCAACATCGGCACCTAATTTTTTTAAATCGTTAAAAAACCCGGGATAAGACTTATTGATGGCTTCTGCTTTTTCAATTTGAGTTTCTCCATTTGCAACCAATCCTGCTACTGCACAAGACATGGCAATACGATGATCGTTATGAGAATGCACTTTTGTTCCTATTATTTCTGAAACAGCTTCAATCATCATTACATCCTCCTCCAATACTATTTTCACTCCCATCTTACCAAACTCTTGTTGTAAGCTAATGGCTCTGTTACTTTCTTTATGCATTAAACGACTAACGCCTTTTATTTTTGAGATCCCTTTACCATTTGCTGCCAATGCAACTAATGGTGGAAATAAGTCTGGACAATCTGTTGCATCAAACTCAAAAGCCATTAAATCAGATTTGTGGACTTTTATTCCTTTAGACTCAATTGCTATAGATACATTAGCACTCATTAAAGCCTCCATAACGGCTTTGTCTGCCTGAGAAGACGACATATCTAAACCAATAACGTTTACAGGCCCTGCTAAAGCTCCTGCTACCAGTAAAAACGCAGCACTGCTCCAATCACCCTCCACGGTATATCGGATTGGCTCAATGAGTTTTTTATTTGTCCCCGTTGATTTATTAAAAACAAACTCTTCGTAATTTTTATTTTCCGGCATATTTAAACCGAATGCTTTCATAACATCCAAGGTTAAGTCGATATAAGGTTTACTTTTAAGATCTTTTACTTTAATGGAAACTTCTTTTTTTGCAGAAGCAGCATAAGCCATTAATAATCCCGTCAAAAACTGAGAACTTAATGAACCGTCTATTTCGATATTTCCAGGAACCAACGGACCCTGAATTTTAAATGGAAGCTTTCCATTATTTGAAATAAATTGTACCCCCAGTTGAGAAAATATTTCATCAAAAAAACTCATGGGTCTTGTCAGTAAACTTCCTTTTCCTTCAACAATTACTTCCTCTTTGCTTAATGCAATGATG
>JAYWCV010000291.1:0-4868 GCA_043780275.1 Chitinophagaceae bacterium | reverse complement strand
TTTTTAAACATAGCGTTTGTTTTGGTTGTAAGAGTGCTAAAGCTAAAGAAAATACCTGTTCGGATTTCTTTGATTTATTTAGAAGCTGTTTAAACAAGTTGGGTAAAATACTGCCTTTTGGAACATTTGAGCTAAAGGAATCTCTTAACTTAGTTTTTAATTAGATTGGAAGAAGAAAGTATTGAATGCCTCAATTCGTTTATTGGTGTTTTTGCCGCTACACAACTTGTCCCGCCAATGCGGGAAAGTCATCACTCAACACACAATAAATTCTGTTCCCTGCAATCTGCCTGTTTGCATTTTAAAATCTGTGTATTCGCATATACATAACCTTAAAATAGTTTTCGTTAACCTTTCAGAAGCAACAATCAGGTATAAGACTGATTACAATCATTTTCAGGAAGCACGTAAATCATTTTTTCTCCTTTGATTGCTTAATAGTTTCACCATCGGAATATCTATGGAATAATTTATTCCATTAAAAAAAAATACGAAGGCTTGCAAAATGAATTCGGAAACCAGCCAGCTTGAAATGTGTGAATGATGTAACTTATTTCAGTAGATATGTAACACTTAGCTTCTTGAATACAATCACCTTTACAATCTGGATAAAAATAGTTACAAAATCAGAAAGCCTGATACAAGGATTGTATAAATAATTTAAAATAATAAAACATGAAAACGATGAAAATTTTAGTTGCCGGATTATTCGTAATAGCCATTTTTTCAGTGGGTTGTAAAACATGGAATAAATCCCAAAAAGGGGCAGTAATAGGAACCGCAGGAGGTGCAGCAGCAGGCGCGGTTATTGGTAAAGTAGCTGGTAACACAGCACTGGGTGCTATCATTGGAGCAACTGTAGGTGGAGTTACCGGCGCTGTTATCGGACGCCAGATGGATAAGCAGGCAGAAGAAATGAAAAAAAGTGTTCCGGATGCTATTATCATCAGGGTAGGTGAAGGAATAGTCATTGAGTTAAATAATAAAATCCTTTTTGGTTTTGACCAATCCAATCTTTCAACAGAAGCCAAGACCAATTTAGATAAATTAGTGGTTATCCTTCAAAAATACCCGGATACCAATATTGAAGTACAGGGACATACAGACAGTAAAGGTACAACCAGGTATAATCAGGATTTATCTAAACGCCGTGCGTCAGCCGTTTCTTCTTATTTATCCGGATATGGTATTTCTCAATCCCGGACTGTCATTGCCACTGCCCGACTTACTACCGTAGGTTTTGGAGAGACATTGCCCAAGTATTCCAATGAAACAGCAGATGACCAGGCAAAAAATCGCCGGGTAGAGTTCCTTGTTTCAGCGAATGAAAAAATGAAGGCAGATGCAGCTAAAGAAGCAGTAAAAAACTAAGAACTGTTTGATAAAAAACAATTATTGATTTTAATAAAAAAAAGAAAATGAAAAGAAAAATCGGTTTAATCACAGCAATGGTTTTAGGTACAATATTTTTACAGGCACAACAAAATACAACGCACACAGGCAGTACAGGTTTTGGCCTTCGTGCCGGGGTAAATTTTCAAAATATTAATGGTAAAGATGAAAATGGCAATAAATTAGAGAATGACATATTAACTGGTTTTAATGCCGGTATCAATGTGGAAATTCCTGTGGCCCCTGATTTTTATTTTCAACCAGGCTTGCTGTATACTATCAAGGGGACAAAAAGTACAGATGTTATTCTTGGTCAAACTTTTAACAGCACAATAAAAATTTCTTATGTAGAATTACCGCTTAATCTTCTATACAAACCCTTGCTGGGAAAGGGACACCTGTTACTGGGCTTTGGCCCTTACGTAGCTTTAGGTGTAGCTGGTAAAGTAACTTACACAGGAAGCAATTCAAGCCAGAGTGCAGATATAAAATTCCAGAATACGGTAAAAATTACCGATCCGAATAATGTGGTTTATATGAAACCAATGGATGCAGGCGCCAATTTGATATTTGGTTATGAGTTCAGCAATAAAGTTTCTTTTCAATTAAATACCCAATTAGGTATGCTTAATATAAACCCTGAATATGCATCTATGCCCAATGATAAAACATCTGCCAAAAATACAGGCTTTGGTTTTTCTTTAGGTTACCGGTTTTAAAAATAATAGTTGACTATATTAATTCAATAAAAAATTGAAAAGATGAAAAATTTTTTTTTACTTATTACCGCATTCATTTTTAGTTTAGCCGTAATCGCTCAGGGAAAAAGGGGTGACAAAGAAAAGGAAAAAGGTAAATCAAAGATTGAAAAATCACAAAACCAGAAAACTAACGAAGAGAAAGAGGCGAAAGAGAAAAAACTGAAAGATGAACACAGTAAAAAAGTTTGGGATGGTACTTCAGATAAAAGGGGCAAGGGCCCTAAGCCTTCCAAAAATCAACCGGCCAAAGTAAGGGATGCCTTTCAAAGAGATTATCCCAATGCCAGCAATGTTAGTTGGAGTAAATACCGTGGCGACTGGACAGCTACTTTTAGAAACGGATTAGCCAGGTCAACGGCAGTGTACCATGCCAATGGTGAAAGAAGAGATACAAGAACACCGATAACACAAAATGAAATACCGAAAAATGTTTTAGATTCTATTTTCAAACGTCGTCCGGGTACAAGGCTGGATGATATTATAAAGATTGATTTGTCAAATGCTGTAAAAAATATATTCAGGATCAAAGATAATTTACAGGGAACCCCCGTGTATTATTATTATAACAGTGATGGACAACTTGTAAAATATGAGTATTGATTTTTCTGTGTAAAAAAATTGAGCTGCCCGACTTAATGAGGGCAGCTTTTTTTCATTCGGGGGTGGTCAACTTTCAGTACTAATTCTTTAGAAACAGCAATTTGAAAACAAGCCTAATATCTCTTTTTCAGCAACGTCTCTCCCCAGATTTGTATGTTAGCCAAGGACGTTGCGTCAGTTACGAAAAATTGTTTCTTTTTGTAAACAGCACATCTTCCATTTCCATAAAATTTGGCAGAACTATGTAGATATTTAACCGGACTGGGGTAAAGATTCCATTTTTTTGAACAGGGGTTGTCGTGAATATAACTTAGTTTTTGATTAATAAATTCCCAACTTCTGCATTCCTTCCAGTCAAAAGACAGTTCCCAAACTTCATGAAGTTTTTTATTGGCTTTCCGTTTTGCTTCTACATGATTACTCAGTTTTTGCAGCAAAGCTGTTTCTCCATTTTGCTCTAATCGTTTTATTATTTCATACGCCCCGCCCGGATAACTCCGTTCGGACGGGCATAAACCTTTTACCATTACCGATAATGGTATTGATGCTCTGTCCGGTTTCAATAAAACTTATAATTACATGTATATGGTTTGGCATTATTACATACCCGTTGATATAATGTCCTTTACTTTTTAAATGGTCGAACCAATTGTAAATAAGTTCGTAGCCTTTTACATTGTCTATCAGCGGCAGCCATTGATGGCAGGTAAAAGTTATAAAAAATGTGCCGTAGGTATATGGTATCGTTTGTTTAACCGGCATCGAATAAAGTTAGCACTTTCAAATAACGCAACGTCCTCTGCTAACACACAAACCCGTGGAGAGACGTTGCTGAGAAGTAATGGCTTCAAATATGTTTTGTCTTAAACAAGTATAAATATAAAAACCTCTTTACAAACAGCGAAAGGGGTTTTACAATGATATCTTAAACTGCTGTTAACCCTTTCCGTTTTCCAGAAAATGAATCCACTCTTCCAGCATTTTTCCTTTTAATACCCGCGGGAATTTATGCTGACTGCCAATCTTTCCTTTCATTTCTAAAAAATTCATAAACCGGTCTTCGGATAATACTTCAATGAACACTTCTTTCAATGCGCTGCCTCTTTCTATGGCATAATCATCATTCAGCCGGCATAAATGTTCATCAATCCGTTTGATCAGTTTATCCGGATCTACCTTGTCGTTGCAGGCTACATACCATTTATGTGCAAACATGTTTTCGCAAGGAAGTCCGACCACTGTAAATTCCGGAATGGAAATATTCATTTCCTCCGAAACCAATTCAATGGCCTTATTGATATTTTCTACACTTAAATGTTCTCCTACAAGGCTTAAAAAATGTTTGGTCCGTCCGGTAATCACTACTTCATTTTTATCCAGATCAACAAAGCGGATCGTATCTCCTAGCAAATAACGCCATGCTCCGGCATTGTTGCTTAGTAATAACGCATAATCTTTTCCTTCTTCCACTTCGTGTATCATCAATGCCTCCGGCTTTTTAACCATATTTCCTTCGGTATCAAAATTCTTATCATCAAACGGAACAAATTCCATGAAGATATTATTGTCTAGGATCAGCTTCATACCTTTTGCATTTTCCCGGTCTTTATAGCCAATAAATCCTTCGCTTGATAAATAGTTTTCAATATAAACAATGGGTTTGCCCAATAATTTTTCAAACGATTTTTTGTAGGGCTCAAAAGCTACACCGCCATGTACAAAAAATCCGAAGTTGGGCCATATTTCGTGAATGTTTTTCACTTTATAATGTGCAATCACCATCTCTATACACATTTGGCACCAGGCTGGTACCCCAACGATATAGCCAATATCCCATTCCCTTGCATGTTCAACAATTTCGTGCAGCTTTTGATTCCAATCTTTAATAGCCGCAATACGGCCACCGGGTTTGTAAAAAGTCTGAAACCAAAACGGTCGGTTCTTTGCCAATATGCCGCTAAGGTCGCCGGCAAACCACCCGGCATTATCTTTAGTTAAATCGGTTGCGCCACCCAGCATCAGAAAACCTTTGGTCACGGCATTGCGGGGCAGATTATCATAACTCAACAGACTCAGTAATTGCCGGTAGTAATTTATATTATTGCTGCGCAACAT
>JAYWCV010000290.1:0-12859 GCA_043780275.1 Chitinophagaceae bacterium | reverse complement strand
TATCCCCTCATTCGAAAAATAAGAAGCTGAAGTATAATATTTGGTTTTATCCTTACCTCCGCTTACTGAGACAGTATTATCGGTACCGATAGCAGTTTGAAAAATATAATCATTGTAATCAAACCTTTTAACTGGTGTAGTGTTTGTCCATGCAAGTGTAAGAATGTCCTGTGTTTGTGCAGTTGGGCCATCAGGAGCATTTCCGAATTTGGTAGGTGCCTGATTTACTTCAACACTTTTACGAAGTTGGCTAACCATAAAATTGGAAGTGAAGCTTACAACTGGTGCACCTGAACTTCCTCTTTTAGTAAATATTTGTATAACTCCCGCATTTGCCCTAGAACCATAAATAGCTGCTGCCGCTGCACCATTTAAAACCTCTACCCTTTCAATATCTGCAGGGTTAATATCTGCCATTCTGTTTTGACCGATGTTACCTACAAAATTCTGACCATCATAATTTCCTGATGTATTAGTAACACGTGTGGTAGAATTATTTACAATAATTCCATCAACAATATATAATGGTTCAGAAGAACTATTTATAGAACTGATACCTCTTAACCTGACAGACATGCCACCAGCAGGATCGCCACTGTTTTGTGTAATTTGTGCTCCCGCAGTTTTGCCTTGTAAAGCCGCCAATACATTTCCTGTTGCACCTTTATTTAGTTGGTCTGCTTTTACGGTACTTACATAACTACCTAATTGTTTTTTTGTAGTACCCTGGCTTGTACCGGTTACTACTACTTCATCCAATCCCAAAACATCGTCAGCCAATGTAACATCAACCGTGTAATTATTTATCCCACTGGTTACATTTATTTCGGCCGTTTTTGTTTGTAGACTAATACCGGAAAACTCCATGCTGTATTTTCCTGGCTTGAGGTTTGTACTAATGGAGTAGGATCCATCTGCATCGGTAGAAGCACCGAATGAGCTATTTCGAATAATAACTGAAATGCTGGAACCACCAAAATTTTCAGATGTTTTTACTTTTCCGGAAATAGTTACCTGTGCACTGATTAACGATGACATTGATAACATCGTAAATAACAAATACAACTGTTTACTACTGCCGGCAATTTGCGTTAGCTTTTTTTTCATTTTACGGTTTTTTAAAATTAATGATCAGTTTAATGAAAGTTTAATAAATTTTTATTCCTGCGTTTACATATGGTACAAATAGTTCGTTTAACGGATTCAATTCTGTAATTAAAGTATTTACTTTATTTAATTCACAAATCTGAATGGGTTGGTATGTATTTAATTTTTCTGAAATAGTCAGACAAACTAATTCTTTGGAAGTTTCAATCATCTCTTTCTTCAATTGCACTATTTCCCAATCATTATCGGTAACTCCATTTTTGAGATCAATGGAGTTAACTCCCAAAAAACACAGGTCTGGTTTTAATTGATTGATTTTATTGATAGCATTTCCACCAACTGTGATCTTGGAGTTTTTTGAAAGTTTATCACCAATAACAATGATTTCAATATTGGGGTGCTGCATATAAGCAACAATCACCGGGATACTGCCAGTAATAAAAGTAGCTTTTAAAGAGGACGGTAATATTTTGGCCATTTCCACGATAGTTGTTCCCCCACCGGTTAATACAAACATGCCATCTTTAATCAGGCCGACCGCTTTTTGCGCAATCAGCTTTTTTTCTTTTAATGCGTAAATGTTTGTGTTGTAATTCGGCACCTGGTTGTATGATAAAGAAAGAGCTCCACCATGTACTTTGTAAATTTTTCCATCATCACTCAACTCCTGTAAATCTCTTCTTACCGTATCTTCTGACACATCTATTTCAGTACTTAGTTGGGCAGAAAGCACTTTATTATGCAAATTTATTCGGTGTAAAATAAAAGCTTGTCGCTCTTTCTTAAGCATTTACAATTATTATATATTTAAAATAAAATATTTCCTCGCACAAAACCGCATAAACCCGAATATATTTAATCACAAAAAATATGTATTTATGTTAATAAGTTTTTTTATTAATTTCTTTACGATAATATCTTAATTTAAAATTTAAACCAGAATGATTGCTAAAATATTTAAACCATAAAAATGAACAGAAACATTTCATCACTTTTCAGAATTTCTGAAAAAAAAGAACGTTCAATAATCGGATTAATGAGCGGCACTTCGGTGGACGGTTTAGATATTGCTAATTGCAGAGTAACAGGTTCGGGAACAGAAACTAAAATTGAAATTTGCGACTTTGAAACCATCCCCTATTCTTCCGATTTTAAATCGGAAGTAAAATCCGTATTTGCTAAAAAAGAAGTTGATTTTGAAAAACTATGTTTGCTCAATCCATGGATAGCTCAACAACAGGCTGCCATGATTAATTTATTTTTAAAAAAAAGAAATATATCTCCGAATGAAATTGATCTGATAGCCAGTCACGGACAAACTGTTTATCATGCCCCCAAGGCATTACACCAATTGGAAAAATTTAGCAATGCTACATTACAAATTGGTGATGGAGATCATTTGGCAGTATCAACAGGCATAATTACTATCAGCGATTTCAGGCAAAAGCATATTGCAGCTGGTGGCGAGGGAGCACCACTGGCTGTTTATGGCGATTATCTTATTTTTTCAAAACAGGATGAAAATAGAATTATGCTGAATATGGGTGGCATTGCCAATTTTACATATCTGCCCGGCAACTTAAATCCCAACCTGATTTTCAGTACCGATACAGGTCCGGGAAATACTATGATGGATGCTTTGGTACAGGGAAAATTGCCGGGCAAGTATTTAGACGAAAATGCCAGCATTGCACTTCAGGGTAATGTAAACGAATCCTTATTGAATGCATTAAAAGATCATCCATTCTTTGAACAAACATTCCCTAAAACAACAGGGCCGGAATTATTTAACCTGCACTACCTGGAACAGGCAAAAGAAAAAGCAGGTATCAATGAAATAAGTTTAGCAGATACAATGGCAACGCTCAATTTATTTTCTGCACAAACAATTGTTGCAGCTATAAAAAAAGCAATGCAGCAGCAAAATCATTTTCACTTGTATGCAAGCGGCGGTGGTATGCATAATCCATTACTCATGCAGCATCTCAAATCATTATTACCCGGCATTCCTGTTCACTTCACTTCAGAGTTGGGTATTCATCCTGATGCAAAAGAAGCAGTTCTGTTTGCTATATTGGCCAATGAATGTATTGCAGGTGAACCTATTCAATTCAGCAGTAAACTTCAGGGTATTCCTTCGGTAACAATGGGTAAGATCAGTTTCCCCTGGTAAAAAAAGCTGCCTATTAAAGACAGACTCTTTTTTTGTACTGGTTATTTTGATTAATATGCTCTTGCAAATAAAACCCTTTGTGCAGAAGGATTTCCGGTTAAAATACATTTCCCTTCTTCCATTTCATTATTGATTGGAATACAGCGGATAGTCGCTTTGGTTTTATCCTTGATCAGTTTTTCAGTCTCTGCTGTACCATCCCAATGTGCTGAAACAAAACCGGTTTTTTCATCGAGAGTTTTTTCAAATTCTTCCCATGTATCTACTTTCGTAATATGTGATTGCTGGTAAGCTTTTGCTTTATCAAATAAATTTGTTTGAATTTCTTCAAGCATTAATTCTACATATTCTGCAATACCATCTAATGATACACTTCTTTTTTCTTTGGTATCCCTTCTTGCCAATTCAATTACATTATTGGTCAGATCTCTTTCTCCTAAAGCCAATCGGATTGGGACACCTTTCATTTCATACTCGGCAAACTTCCATCCAGGACGATTATTATCGTTATCATCATATTTCACCCGGATACCCATTGCTTTAAATTGTTTGACCAGATCATGTGCTTTATGGTCAATCAGTTTCTTTTGCTCATCTCCTTTATAAATCGGAATGATGACAACCTGTAAAGGGGCAATTTTCGGAGGCATTACCAGTCCGTCATCATCGCTATGTGCCATTACCAAAGCCCCAATCAAACGGGTACTTACCCCCCAGCTTGTTGCCCATACATACTCCAGTTTATTTTCCTTATTTGAAAACTTCACATCAAATGCTTTCGCAAAATTTTGTCCAAGGAAATGGGATGTTCCTGCCTGTAAAGCCTTTCCATCCTGCATCAGGGCTTCAATACAAAAAGTCTCTACTGCTCCGGCAAACCGTTCGCTTTCTGTTTTCACGCCTTTTATTACAGGCAAAGCCATAAACTCTTCGGCAAATGTTGCATATATGTTCAAAATTTTTCTTGTTTCTTCCATAGCTTCTTCCTGTGTGGCATGTGCTGTATGGCCCTCCTGCCATAAAAATTCGGTAGTGCGTAAGAACAATCTTGTACGCATCTCCCATCGAACTACATTGGCCCATTGATTGATTAATAAAGGCAGGTCACGATACGACTTTATCCAGTCCTTATACGTATTCCAGATAATGGTTTCACTGGTAGGACGAATAATCAATTCTTCCTCCAACTTTGCATCGGGATCTACAATAATGCCACTTCCATTCGGGTCATTCATTAAACGATAATGCGTAACCACCGCACACTCTTTAGCAAACCCTTCCACGTGAGCAGCTTCTTTACTTAAAAAGCTTTTTGGAATGAATAGGGGGAAATAGGCATTAACGTGCCCGGTATCTTTAAACATTTTATCCAATGCATCCCGCATATTTTCCCATAACCCAAATCCATAAGGCTTAATAACCATGCAACCTCTTACAGCCGAATAATCGGCTAAACCACCTTTTATTACCAAATCATTATACCATTGCGAATAATCCTGTTCTCTTGATGTAATTTCTTTACTCATAATATCTTTTATTCAGAATTTGATCTTTAATTTTTAATTAACACTAAATGGATGAACTTTATAAAACAATATCAGATAACTTGTTGTCTTTTATATGTAGTTAAAAAGTTTCACAAAAATAGTAACTTCAATTTTAAACAATTAAACCATTTACTATGTATTCAAAATATTTACTTCTGGCGATATTTTCAGCCTTCATAGTTGGTTGTTCATCCTCTTATAAAACTACACAAACACCGGATGATGTTTACTTCTCAACGGAGAAGCCATCTACTGATAATTATGTACAGGTAAGAAAAAATAATAACCGCTATTACACTGCCGACGAGTACTATGAAGACCGGATGCTTAAAATGATGGTTCGGGACAGAAACCGTTGGTCTGAAGTGGATGACTGGTATTATTACAATAACCGGTATAGCAATTACAATAACCGGTATAGCAATTATAGTTATAGCATGAATTGGAATAATCCTTGGAATTCGTATAGCTCCTGGAATTATAACTTTAATCCTTACTGCCCTTCAAACAATCAACTTAGATTTATAAATACTGGATCATTAAATACCGGTTCTTTAATAAGTTCAAAAACAATAAATAGCCCACGGGTATATAATCTTATTGGCTATTCAAATGAACTGGATATACAAAAATCGAATAATAAAATCCCTGGCATTAATACGAACAATTGGTTTTACACATCCAATACGAATAACAATTCTAATCAATATCCATCTTCATATAATCAAAAATCATCGAATAGAAGTGATGGAGGTTTGTTAAGGGATGTGTTTAATTCAATGGGGAATTCTTCCAGATCGAATAATTCATATCAACCCAATTCCAATTCAACAAATAATAATAGTTCAGGATCATCCGGCAGTTCCAGCGGTACTACGGCTCCTGTGAGAAAATTTGATAACTAATTATAATTTTTTGAATCCAAAACCAGGTTTATCATTTTAATTTTTATGGCAATAAATTAACATCATCTGCATTTTAATAAAAATAAATACGGATGATGACCGCTTGGATTTTAAAGAATTAATTCTAAAAATATTTAGATGAAGAAAACCTTTCTGACTTCCATGATTTCACTGTCCATATTTAACTACCTGATAGCCCAGGAGCCTGCAGATGCATTAAGGTATTCCTGGTTATCGCCTTCCGGATCTGCACGACAACAGGCCATTGGCGGCGCAATGGGATCATTGGGTGGAGACATTTCATCTGCTCATGTAAACCCGGCAGGTATTGCTTTTTTTAAAAACCCTGAACTTGTTATTACTCCCGGGTTTTTATTAAAAAAAAATAAATCAACTTATTTAGGGAATACAACAGCTAATTCAAAAAACAGTTTTAATTACGGCACTTCTGGAATTATTTTTTCAAACCCCGGTTCTGGATACCGGCCTGACAAAAAAAATACCTCTGTTTCCATTACAATTAATAAAATGGCTGATTTTAATAGTCATATAACTTACAGAGGAGCAAATAACCAAAGTTCTTATTCTCAAAAATTTTTGGAAGAAATCAAGAATAATAATATTACCAACCCGAATCTTGTAGCCAATAATTTTCCGAATGGAACCAGTTTAGCTTTTAACACGTATTGGATTGATACTGCAAGCGGAGGAAATGGTCAACCCTATACATTTAAATCACGATCACCTTTATCCACCGGGCTTTTACAACAAAATGATATTAGCAGTTCAGGATCTATGTCGGAACTGGCCATTGCAGTTGCAACCAATTATGCAGATAAATTTTATATAGGAGGATCATTAGGAATTCCAATAATTAATTATTCCCGGGAGTCAACTTTCCTGGAAGCAGATGCAACAACAAATCCGAATAACAATTTTGATTATGCATCTATAAAAGAAACCTTACAAACAAAAGGAGCCGGTTTGAATTTAAAACTGGGCGTTATTTTTAAACCAACCGAATATATACGGGTTGGATTAAGCATACATAGTCCATCAATTATGGTGATGACTGACAATTACAGTACGACAGTTATTACTGATACGGAAGGTTATAGAGGACGGTTGAATCAAAAATCCGAACAGTCTTTACAATATCAACTGGTTAATCCTTACCGTTTTATTGTAAGTGCTTCTTATGTTTTAAGGGAGACAAAAGATGTAAAAAAACAAAAAGGTTTTATTACGGCTGACATTGAATTTGTAAACTACAAAGCAGCTAGTTTTTCGCAGGACGCAAGTGTTGAAAATGATCCCAGTTTAAAATCTTATTTAAAATTGCTGAACCAGGCCATTGACAATGAACAAAAAGCTGCATTGAATATGAGACTTGGTGGAGAATTAAAATTCAATACCCTCATGGTCAGATTAGGAACTGCTTTTTATGGCAACCCTTATAAAGATATTTATGGATTGAAAGGAAACCGCTTTTTTGTGAGTGGCGGATTAGGTTACCGCAATAAAGGAATGTTTGTAGACCTTAGCTATGTTTATCAAATGAACAAAGATTCGCAACTTCCATATCGTTTACAATACAGTCCTTCTCCAAAAGCAAACCTTAATGACCGCAATGGAAATATTCTGCTGACTTTTGGATTTAAGATATAACCCAAAAAAAATCAGCTTATTTTTCAGAGCTATACTTCAGCATTTTATCGAACTGATTTGGCATAAACCAAACAAATCCGGGATCTTTTTTAAACCATGTCATCTGGCGTTTTGCATATTTGCGGGTATTTCGTTTAATCAATTCTACTGCATCGTTCAAAGCAGCCTCTTTATCGAAATAAGCAAACAATTCCTTGTAACCAACTGTTTGTAATGCATTCAAGGATCTATGCGGCAACAATTCCATCGATTCATCTAATAATCCATTCTGCATCATCTGATCAACCCGTTTATTAATACGATTATGCAATTCCTCTTTAGGTAATTCCAGACCGATTTTAATGATGTCAAAATTACGAATAACCTTCTCTCCTTTTCTGAATTCCAAAATGGATTTTCCGGTGGATTGAACAATTTCCAAGGCCCTCATCAAACGTTGTGGGTTTTCTATTTCACCCATTGTGTAAAAAGCAGGATCCATTTGTTGAATCCTGTTTTGGAGCCATTTCAACCCTTCCTCTTCATAATTTTTTCGAATTTCTTTTCTTAATAATTCACTCACTACAGGAATATCATCCATGCTTTCGCAAAATGCTTTTATATAAAGTCCGGTACCACCAACCATTATTACAACATCATGAACGTTGAATATTTCATCTACTGTTTTCAATGCAAATTTTTCAAACACAGCAGCATCAATCATTTCATCTTTCAACTTGGGATTGATTGTATGAGAAGCTATAAAATGATGTTTAACAGTTTGCAACTCTACTTCAGAAGGACGGGCAACCCCGATATTTAATTCCCTGAAACATTGCCGGCTATCTGCCGAAATAATTTCAGTATGAAAATGCGTTGCCAATTCAATAGCCACAGAAGTTTTTCCTACAGCAGTTGGCCCCGCAACGATAATTACTTTTTTATTTATTTTACTATCCATCATCAACTTATTTTATTCTATACAAAACCCCGACTTTATTGGCCGGGGTTTTATAATATTCTTAACTAAATAAATTAAAATTCTTCTCTTTCCTCTGTTTCTTTTTCATCCATATTCAAATCACTATCTTCATCTTCAACATCTTCATCTCCTTCAACGCCAAAACCATCCACAGCCTGGCTAAGGTCATATTTCTCTTCAATGTCAGCAAATTTCTCACCCAATAAACCTTTGGTTCCATATTGGCTAGGTGCTATTCCTTCAACTCTTGAAATAAACGGATAATTTATTTTTGCATCTTCTTCTTTTGAAACCGAAATCAATTCAATCAGGTAAGTCCAGTATTTATTAAAGTCGTAATGATAAACAAATTTCTGATTTGGATCTTTTATCTCTGACCCTACCAATGTTTCAGCCATCAGTAATGGCTTCACTACATATTCTTTATCATACTTCTCCAGGGTGATTTCTTTTCCCTTTTGCCAATGATCATTACTGCGATAAAAAGTGGCCTTGTGTTTTGAATCAAATTCGAAAGACTTAAGAATGGCCAAGTGCAAATCGGAAAAATTATGCGAATGCCTTATAAGTATATCCCGATAAACACTTTCGTCATCTTCTAAATAAATTCTGAATTTTAATATAGCCATATCTATTGGTTATCTGTTTTCTATTCAAAAATAACAAAAATTATATTGCTATCTTTTTCTTACATGCAGATTTAACTGTTTTGCCTTTAAGAGCATGTAATCATAAGCTGCATCATATGAGTTTTGAATAACACCATCCAGAATTGCATCCTTAATTGCATTTTTTAAATCACCTACAACCCGGGAAGGTTTAATGTCAAAAACATCCATAATTATTTCTCCGGTAATGGGTGGCTGCCATGTGCGTAACATATCTTTTTCTTCCACTTCATGGCAACGTTCCCTTACGAACTTAAAATTTTCCAGAAACCGTTTTACTTTTAATTTATTTTTTGAAGTAATATCTGCTTCGCATAATATCATCAGGCTATCAATATCCTCACCGGCATCAAATAATAAACGCCTGATAGCAGAGTCTGTAATATTTTCTTTTGTTAAACTGATAGGTCTCAAATGTAATTCCACCATCTTTTTTACAAACCGCATCCGATCATTCAATGGCAATTTCAGTTTGGCAAATATCTTCGGCACCATTCTGCCACCAATTACTTCATGACCATGAAATGTCCAACCATGCCCTTCTTCAAATTTTTTAGTCGGCGGTTTTCCAATATCATGCAAAATAGCCGCCCATCGCAACCACAGATCATTGGTATTATTGCAAATATTATCCAACACTTGCAGGGTATGATAGAAATTATCCTTATGCCCTTTTCCATCAATATACTCAGCCCCTTCCAAATCTACCATCTGAGGGAAAATGATATGTAATAAGCCTGTTTTGTAAAGTAATTCGAAACCAATTGATGGCTTTTTACATTGAATGATTTTGTTCAATTCATCACTGATTCTTTCTTGTGTAATAATATTTATCCGATACGCATTATCGGTGATTGCCTGCAATGTTTTTTCTTCAATGACAAAATTCAATTGTGTTGCAAAACGAATTGCTCTCATCATCCGTAAAGGATCATCACTGAAAGTTGTTCCGGGTTCTAACGGAGTCCGGATAATTTTTTGATGAATATCTTCCACTCCATTAAAGGGATCAAGCAAGTTTCCAAAATCTTTTTCATTTAAACTGATGGCTAAGGCATTGATCGTAAAGTCACGTCGGTTCTGATCTTCTTCCAGTGTGCCGGGTAACACGGTTGGATTTCGGGAATGGTATTGATAACTTTCTTTTCTGGCTCCAACAAACTCAATATCGTACACCTCTTCCAATTGACTGTTCTCAAGTGAAGGCTCACCCTGACTATCATGATGATTGGATAAATTAATTTGTATATGAGCGGTTCCAAAATTTTTAAAATAGCTGACATGTGGTTTTGGATTGAAATATTTTGTAACCGCTTTGGCAAGAACAATCCCATCGCCGACACAAACAATATCTGCGTCTTTTGTAATACGGCCCATAAGTTTGTCCCGTACAAAGCCCCCAATCAGATATGCAGGTAGCTGAAGCCTATCTGCTGCATGTGCAATCTTCTTAAAAATAAATAATTCCTTATCGGTGCATTTAATATCCATTACTGCAAAAATAAATGAGAAAAGGCGAGAAGGCTTAAAAAATATGATGCTGAGTCTTATACATTAATTATCGTTTTCATCATTCAGAACCCTGATAAGCCCTTTAGGATAAATATTCTGTTCGCATTTAGCCTCTCACCGTGAGGGGAGGCCCACCTTAATGACTGGTCAGACGGAGGTTTGGGTGAGGCGAATAAAGCTAGTAAAGGGTTTAATGAATTTAATCGGATAATAATGTTTTAAAATTATCAATACACTTTAGGATCAGTACAATTGTTCATATACTTTCATTACAGCAGCAACGGTATTGTAGTTGGTAAACCGCTGCGCATGTTGCCAGCCTTTTTCTACCTGTTGCTGTACAAAAGTTTTATCAGATAAAATAAGTTTCATCTGTTCAGCAATTTCATCAGGTTTGGTTGGATCAACATAAAAAGCCCCATCACCACCTGCTTCCGGCAAGCAGGAAACATTGGAAGTAATGACCGGAATATGGCTGTTCAATGCTTCCAACACGGGAATGCCGAAGCCTTCAAATATGGATGGATAGATCATAGCAATGGCCATTTGATAAATTGCAGGAAAATCAACAGCCGACTGAAATGTGGGAGAGCATTTAGCTGCAGGTTGATCCGAAAGAAAAATAATATGCTCTTCCAATCTATTGAAACGAATGTATTCTTTTACTTTCTGTTTGTATTCACCACCATTGCCAATAACCACCAAAGGAATGTTAACTTCTTTGCGGAGATGATGCATCGCTTTACATATATTCAATAAATTCTTTCGCTCAATGATAGAGCCAACGTATAAAAAATACTGATCGGGAAGCTGATACTGTTGTTTGATGATTTGTTTTACATCGGCAGATACTTTAACGCCAAAAGCAGCATGACAACTTTGATAGCACACATCAATTTTATCAGCCGGAGTTTGATAGAAATCAATAATATCCTGTTTGGTTTGGTTGCTTACTGCAATCACTTTATCTGCATGTGCACAGGCATAGCGGAATTTCTTTGTATAAATTTTCCGGTCAATAAATTTGTATTGCTCAGGATAACGTTCATGAATAAGATCATGAATAGTAACGACTGATTTAACTCTTGTTTGCTGTATATTGACTGGAATTTCATGGCTCAACCCATGATATAAATCAATCTTGAGCTTCTGCAAATCTTTCTTCACCCAATTACCCCTCCATGCCGAAGAGAATTTTTTGGAAAGAAAAGATTGTGGTAACACTTCGTTCACATTCAACAAATCATGAAAATGAAAAAGATTGGATGGTTTTGGATTGAATAAAAAATATTGATGCTGTGGAAAATTGATTGCCAATGAACTAATCAATGTACGGCTGTATTGCCCTAACCCTGTAGGATTGTGATAAGCCCGTTTTGCATCAAAGCCAATGTTCATAGTTTGTAAATATAAGACGGAAAAATTATTGACACCCAAGCAAAAGTAATTTTCAGACTCCTGATTAATGCACTTCCGTTCTTAACAACTATTTTCGCAACAAATTTATATACAATGAAAGAACTTATCCTTGAAGCCTGGGCCAACCGTGAATTATTAAAAGATGAAAAATATAGTCATACAGTTCGTGCTGTAATTGAAGAAGTAGATAAAGGCAGGCTTCGTACGGCATCGCCAACAGAAAATGGATGGCAGGTGAACGAATGGGTAAAACAAGCCATACTGATGTATTTCGGAATTCAGCAAATGGAGACTTTTACATTACCCCCATTTGAATTTTATGATAAAATGAAATTGAAAAGCGATTACAAATCCTTAGGCGTTCGTGCTGTTCCACATGCAGTTGCCCGTTATGGAGCTTACCTGGCAAAAAATGTTGTCTTGATGCCATCCTATGTAAATATCGGCGCTTATGTAGATGAAGGCACAATGGTAGATACATGGGCTACTGTGGGCAGTTGCGCACAGATTGGCAAACATGTACACCTGAGTGGTGGTGTAGGAATTGGTGGCGTATTAGAGCCTTTACAAGCCAGTCCTGTAATTATCGAGGATGGATGTTTTATTGGCAGCCGTTGTATTGTTGTAGAAGGAGTGAAAGTTGAAAAAGAAGCTGTATTGGGTGCAAATGTAGTGCTGACACAGTCTACAAAAATTATTGATGTGAGTGGATCAGAACCGATTGAAATGAAAGGACGTGTTCCTGAAAGAAGTGTGGTGATACCCGGTAGTTATACTAAAAAATTTCCGGCAGGCGAATATGGGGTTGGCTGTGCCCTGATTATTGGAAAGCGTAAAGCAAGTACCGATTTAAAAACCAGTCTGAACGATGCCTTAAGAGATTTCAATGTAAGTATCTA
>JAYWCV010000289.1:0-38467 GCA_043780275.1 Chitinophagaceae bacterium | reverse complement strand
CTAATACTGATTTCCGGTATGATTTTAACAGGCATCACCATCGGGTTGTTTTCATTAATTGGATTGGATATTGCCAAATTCTATTTTGATTATTTCGGCATTTTCGGATTGGCTGCTGCACCGATTATTGGAACATATATAACACAAACAAATCCACAGTTGGTGAGTAAGGTTTCACCCATCATTGCAAAAATTTTCAGTCCATTGGTTTTAGTAACACTGGTTGTTTATCTGCTGGCCATTATTTATTCCGGCAAGGACCCGTATAATGACCGGGAGTTTTTAATGTTATTTAATGCCCTACTGATAGGTGTTATGGCCATCATTTTATTTTCTGTAGCCGAAACGTCAAGATCGTCAAAAAGCCAAGCAGGAGTCATCATACTTTTTCTTCTTTCCTCTGTAACAGTTATCGTTAATGGTATTGCAGTTTCAGCCATTTTGTACAGGCTGTCAACCATGGGCATTACTGCAAACCGATTGGCGGTTTTAGGAAGCAATCTGTTAATTTTTTCAAACCTGCTTGTGATTACATACCGGCTTTTTAAAACAATAAAACAAAAAGGAGATATTGAAGAAGTTGAAAAATCTATCGCAGTTTTCTTGCCGGTTTATTGTATATGGACAATGGTTGTAACCTTCATTTTCCCGTTACTTTTTTTATTCAAATGAGATGATGGCTAAATGGTTTGTTTATTAACTTTGCACAAATTGATAAGATTTCAAAAACAAACTAACCGATTTTATCAAACAACAGTTAAGATTTTATCTAGCCCAATAACTGCCCATTATTTTCTATGGATACATTGAACCCATGCATGTTCCCGTTTGAAAATCATCTAATAAAAATATGGGTGTTGGCACCGCATTTGGAAACAAAGGATGCCAACATAGATTATTACTACGACTTTAATCAGAGCATTGCCGAATACGAAAAGGTTTTTTCACAACTGGGTATTGAATGGAAATGGCAACCCGTTACTTTAAAAAATTACGAAGTAATCATTGAAGAAATTGAAAAAGAAAAAGATTTTGGAATCAAAACTCCGGTTGTTTTAAACCTCTGCGATGGTGATGAAATAAACGGAACAGCCGGTATATCAGTGGTGAAATTATTGGAAGAAAAAGGATTGATTTATACCGGGGCAGATGAATACTTTTATCAGATTACTACGTCTAAAATAACCATGAAACAAGCTTTCGATAAAGCACTTGTTCCTACAGCCGACTGGAAAGCCATTCAGGATAAAGAAGACATTGAAAATATTTTTGAAAAACTGGGTTCACCGGTGATTGTGAAACCATCCGTTTCGGGTGGAAGTATGGGAGTAGGAATAAAAAACGTAGTGAACAATCAAACTGAATTAAAAGAACTGGTCGATAAAATGTTTGATGGATACCGGGGTTGGCATTTAGCTTCAGACGGGTTGATTGCAGAATCGTTTATCAGCGGTCCCGAGTTTACGGTGCTGATAACAGGTTCATATGATGATCTGGATAATGCAAAAATTTATATGCCGGTGGAACGGGTTTTTCATGCATCCCTACCCGAGCAGGAAAAGTTTTTATCCTTCGACCGCCTTTGGGAAATTTATGAAGAAGAAGAAGCCATGCCCGATGAATCAAATTTTTATGAGTATGCTTTACCCGATGCTTCACTGATTGAGGAGATAAAGCAAATAAGTTGGGATGCATTTGTGGCGACTAAAGGTTGTGGCTATACAAGAGCAGATGTGCGAATGGATAAAGAAACCCGAAAAATATATGTGCTGGAAGTGAATGCCCAATGTGGTTTAAGTGAAGATGAAGATTATACATCGATTGGTGCCATACTCCGCTTCAGCGGAAATAGTTTTACCAACCTGGTTTCCGAAATTGTGAACGATGCATTTACACGCAATTCAGCAATTGAATTAAAAAGACGAAATGCCTAAACGAAATTCTGCAGATATTTGCAGTTAATAAAATGAGCGAATTACAAAATCAAAATAATTATTCAGAAAAATATTCGTCCCCTTCAGATGGTCGGGGGTTAAAAATTTGTGTTCTTCAACCCGATTATTCCACGTCGGATGTGGATTACCAAAATTATGATCCGGCCAGAGAGCTCAGCCATTTAATGCCCGATGCTCATTTCGATCATGTGTTGTTGAATAAACTGTCAACATACAAACAACTGAAAGAGCTAAAGAAAAAAAACTACGATGTTTTTATAAACCTCTGCGAAGGTTACCTGGAATGGAATGTGCCATCCATTGATGTGATTTATTTTATGGAACTGCTGAACCTCCCTTTCACCGGTCCCAGTTCTTTATTGTACGATCCGCCAAAAGATTTAATGAAATATGTGGCCTATACCGAAGGAATAAATACCGCAGCATTTGCATTGATTGAAACCTTGGATGAAATAGAATTTGCATGCAGTAAATTGAAATTTCCATTATTTGTAAAACCCGATAAAGCCGGAGACAGTCTGGGTATTGACCAACAATCATTGGTTAAAAATAAAAACGAGCTTTTAAATAAATGTGCAGAAATAATGGATGAGTTCGGGCCACTATTGGTTGAAGAATATATCGAAGGCAGAGAGTTTACCGTGATGCTGGTTGCGAATGCAGATGATGAAAAAACCTGCAGTGTATTTAAACCCATCGAATATATTTTCCCGGAAGGCTTTCTATTTAAAACCTATGCTTTAAAAACATCCGAGCTTCACCCCGAAGCAAATATTCCCTGCAATGACCCTGGTTTAGAAAAGCAATTAAAAGATGCTGCCTTGCTAATATTTCAGGGCTTTGGCGGTGTGGGTTATGCCAGGCTCGATTTTAGGGTGAACGATAAAAACGAAATCTTTTTTCTGGAAATAAATTTTACCTGCTCGGTTTTTTATAAAGATGGATACCAGGGTTCGGCCGATTATATTTTAGAACTGGATGGTATAGGACAGGCAGGCTTTCTTAAAAAAATAATCGATGAAGGCATGGCCCGTTATCAACGCAGGCAAAAAAATTATGCAATGAAGGGAAATGCTATGGCGGGTTATGGCATTTATGCAACCCGGAATATTCAGGCAGGAGATCTGATTTTTAAAGGAGAGGAAATGGCCCAACGAATGGTTACCCGTAATTATGTGCATCGTTTTTGGAATGAAAAAGAAAAGCTAATATTTGGCAAATATGCTTATCCGATAAGTAAAGAAGTATTTTTGCTCTGGGATAATAATCCGGCAAATTGGGCTCCTCAAAATCATAGTTGCAATCCAAACAGCGTTTACGAAGGACTGAATGTAGTTGCTTTAAAAAATATTTCGAAAGGCGAAGAACTAACCATTAATTATACCGGTTTTTTGGATGAACACATGGAACCCTTTGATTGTTGTTGTGGAGCAGCCAATTGTTGTGGATGGGTTATTGGAATAAAAAACAATTCGGTAACAGAAAGAGAGCACCATATCGACGGTTAAACGCATTTTGTTTTAACCGGTCTTACTAACCACTATTTATTATCAACTCCTTTACCAGAGTTTTTTTATCGAAGAACGAATCATCTAAAGAACAGAACGATGTCGAAGTTTCAAATATTGCGTAACCTGATGTTGAAACATAGGTATCAACTGATACTTACCTATTCGCTATTCTCCCTGGAAATGCTGACCGGCCTTTTGCGTTTTTATTTTTTCGGCGAAGCCATTAACGATTTAATTAAAGGATCTTACCACGGAGTAATTGTTTTAACACTTGTACACCTTGCCTATATCATATTGGGTACTGTTCGTCATATGTTTGATACACGAACCTATTCGGCCATTTATACCTCTTTGGTTATAAAATTTTTAAGCAGAAAGTATACTAAAATGAACATCTCCAAACTTTCTGCCCACTCGAGCCTGGCAAGAGAATTTGTCGATTTTTTAGAACATGACCTGGTATTTGTCATCGAAGCCGTATATAATATTTTTGGATCATTGGTGATCCTGTTCTTTTTTGATAAACTGGTTGTTGGTATTTGTATAGCCATCCTGATCCCGGTTATTATTATTAGTAAGTTGTATGGGAAAAAAATGTTGCGTTTGAATAAACACAAAAACGATGAGTTGGAAAAACAGGTAGACATTATTTCAACCGGTAATAGAACCCGAATCCATCATCATTATAATAAATTACGCAGTTGGCATATACGTATTTCGGATAAGGAGGCATGGAATTTTGGCTATATGGAGGTCATGGTATTAATGGTGATTGCTGTTTCATTGATTGCTTCAAAAAATCTGCACAGTCCAAGCATCATGGCAGGAACCCTTTTCAGTATTTACAGTTATATTTTAAAATTTGCTTCCGGACTGGATACAATTCCTTATACCATGGAACGTTTATCTTCATTAACGGATATTACTCGGAGAATCGAATTGGAAGCGGATGATTTTCCGGAAGATTGGGTTGTAGAAAATGAAGAGTGATAAACTCCCAATGCAAAACGTATAAAATCTTGAATCCATTACTCATCCTGAATTAGTTTAAATTTAAAAGCATGGATAAGTCAATTAATTTCATGACTATGTAACCCTGTCAACATTTTTTTCAATTAGATAATTCCTGCGCACAGATTTTTTGATAATTGTTTTGTTGCTTTACTAATTTCTCTAAATGCACCCATCATTTTTCAAGTCAGCTTTCATTGTATTAGTATATTTACATTCATATCATGTACATGAAAATGAAATTAATTTTTCAATTCTTCAAAAAATACAATTCACTTTCTAAAGAAGCAGAAGAGGCAATAACGGCAATAAGCAACATTATTAGCATAGATAAAAATAAAGACCTGCAGCCCATTGGTCACACCTGCAAAACGATTTACTTCTTAAATAAAGGAATTGCCCGAATTTATTATTATAAAGACGGTATCGATGTCACAGAGAGTTTTTCATTTGAAAATAACCTTATCGCCAGGGTTGAAAGTTTGTTTACCGGTAAGCCAAGCCGAAAGGCCATTCAGATTTTGGAAGATGCAGAAATTGTAGCCATTAACGCCAATGCGTTGTTCAAACTTTATGACAGCTTCCCCGAAATTGAAAGACTGTTTCGCAAAATATTTGAGGCGGCCTATGTAGAAACCGTAAACCGCATTGAAGGCATACAGTTTCATTCTGCGGAAGAAAGATACAAGGCCCTGCTCAACGACTCACCGAATATTTTAATGAAGGTGCCGCTTAAATATGTTGCCTCCTACTTAGGTATTACCCAGGTAAGCTTAAGTCGTATTAGAGGCCTTCGGTAATTATTTATCTTATGTTAAAAGATTAGTCATTTAAAGCTGCCAGCTTTGTGCAGTATGAATGATCAAATCAAATTAGGATTAAAAGAAAACTGGAAACAGTTTACCCTATTGGTTATCATCAACGCCTTTGTTGGAGGCATGGTTGGTTTGGAAAGAAGCATTCTTCCACAGATAGCCGAAAAGGAATTTGCCATAGCAGCTAAAACTGCCATTCTTTCATTTATCATTGTTTTTGGAATTGTTAAAGCAATCACTAATTATTATACCGGTGCATTAGCCAATAAATTCGGCAGGAAGAATCTTTTAGTAGTGGGTTGGATCATTGCAATCCCTATTCCATTCATTTTAATGTTTGCTCCTTCTTGGAGCTGGATAATCGCCGCCAATGTATTGCTGGGAATCAACCAGGGTTTAACGTGGAGCAGTACAGTAGTTATGAAAATTGACATAGTAGGTGAAAAGCAAAGAGGATTTGCCATGGGCTTAAATGAATTTGCCGGATACATTGCTGTTGCCATCGTTGCATTTTTAACCGGATGGATAGCCAGTAAATACGGCATCAGGCCATATCCTTTTTATTTGGGAATTGGGTTGGTTTTTCTGGGATTAGTTGGATCGGTCTTTTTTATAAAAGACACTAAACATCATGTAGCAAAAGAAACGATTAGCAATACAATTCCGAGGTTGAAAAATATTTTTTGGGATACTACCTGGAAAAATAAAAACCTGGGTTCGGTAACACAGGCAGGATTAATAAATAACCTGAACGATGGTATGGTCTGGGGTATTTTCCCCATCCTGCTTGCATCAAAAGGATTCAATATTGCTGAAATTGGAATTGTTACAGCCATATATCCAGCCGTATGGGGCCTCGGCCAGTTATTCACCGGAAAAATGGCTGATAAGTTTTGTAAAAAAAATATGCTTTACTTAGGAATGTTTTTACAAGCCATCGCCTTAATAATTTTAGTTTGGGCAAATACCATGTCTCAGTTTGTAATACTATCCTCCATTTTAGGATGGGGTACTGCAATGGTTTATCCTACGTTCCTTGCAACCGTTGCAGAAAATACAAATCCACAAGACAGGGCAAAGAGTATTGGAATTTTTAGATTGTGGAGAGATTTGGGTTATGCCATTGGTGCAATACTCACAGGAATTATTGCCGATCTGATCAGCATCAATGCAGCCATTATTTTCATTGGCTTACTCACTTTTATTTCTGCCTTTATTATTTATTACCGGATGAAATGCAAAACAGATTTTTTAAAAATAGGTGATTGAATAACAAATAAAAACGTTGAACATGCCGGAACATAGCTTAAAAGAATGCATTAAATTAGAAGCCCTTCAACAATTACTGAAGAAATCACCGGAACAGGTTACGATTATTGATGTAAGAAGCCCGGAAGAATATTTAGAAAAACATATTCCTGCTGCAATCAATATTCCTTTGGGTAGCCTGGAGAATCATTCAAAAGATGTATCAACAGATTCAATCATTATTACTGTCTGTGGAAAAGGAGGTGGAAGATCAGCGGAGGGTGCAGAACTATTAAAAAAACTAGGATTTAATAAAGCTGATTATTTATGTGCTGGTACATTCGGTTGGTTCGGGTAAGTAACTTGGATATATTTATTTTCATAGCAATCCAATTAGCTTCGGTCTAATAATTAAGGCAAAATCAATTCATGCAACTTTTATCAACCAATAAAATATTTTTTTTCAGACCTTTGTATAATGGATAAGGCAACACAAAATCATTGGGATACAGTTTATAAAATGAATGACTCCGACCAGTTAGGTTGGACACAGGAAATTCCTAAAACTTCTTTGGACTTTATACATTCTTTCAGATTGACAAAGACAGCAAATATTATAGATATTGGTGGCGGTGACAGCAAACTCGTAGACTATCTGCTTGACGAAGGATTTGAAAATATTACGGTACTTGACATTTCAGCTAATGCATTGGAGAAAGCTAAACAACGTTTAGGTAGCAGGGCAGGAAAAATAAACTGGATAGTAAGCGACATTACAGAGTTTAAACCAGACAAAAGCTTCGATGTTTGGCACGACAGGGCAACCTTTCATTTTTTAACAACAAGCAATCAGATTGAAAAGTATTTAGACACGGTAAGAAAATCTGTTTCAGGTTATTTGACGATTGGTACATTTTCCGAAAGTGGACCCGAAAAATGCAGCGGATTACCAATTACACAATACAGTGAAGAAAAACTAACAGCAGTACTTCAAAATGGTTTTGACAAAATAAGTTGTATAACAGAGGACCACATTACACCTTTTGACAAGGCTCAAAATTTTTTGTTCTGTAGTTTCAAACGACAATTAAATTAACAGACCAGGAAAAAGGATTTATAGTGAATAGTTGTTTTCATTAATTGTTTCGCCGTGGTTGCTGTTTTATTAAATCAATCACGTCTCTTAAAAACTATATTTTATTTAACTGAAGCCTTTCCAGTGTGACAGTTGTTCTGTCAAAATTTAATTGTCGGTGAATGCCGGTATGTATGTCGGTAGAAAGTTTTTCCCCACAATTGCATACATAAAACATCTTCATTATGCTCAACGATCGGATTATAAATCCGGATTGAAACCTAAACCTATCTTTGTCTGTAAAAGAAAAAAATATGGAATTAGGTGTTGGCATGTTTGGAGATAATCATTATGATAAAAGCGGTATGCCACAATCTTCGGGGCAACGGCTGCGGGAACTGATAGAAGAAATAAAACTGATGGATGAAGTCGGTCTTGATTTCTATGGCATTGGCGAACATCATCGTCCCGACTATGCTGTTTCGGCACCAGAGATCATTTTGGCTGCCGCAGCAACTGTTACCAAAAACATCAAACTCGGCAGTGCGGTTTCGGTAATTAGTTCTGCCGATCCCGTAAAACTCTATCAGTCTTTTGCTACCATCGATCAACTCTCCAATGGCAGGGCAGAGTTAGTGGCCGGCAGGGGCAGTTTTATTGAATCATTCCCTTTGTTTGGGTTCGACCTGAAAGATTATGATGCATTGTTCGAAGAAAAACTGGAACTGCTGCTGAAAATAAATGCGGAAAATCCCATTTCCTGGGAAGGAAAGTTCAGGGCTGCATTGCATGAGCAGCAAGTATTACCCCGAGCCGTAAATGACCAACTGAATATTTGGGTAGCCATCGGTGGTACACCTGAATCCGTATTGCGGGCAGGTAAATACGGGTTGCCGGTGATCTTTGCCATTATCGGGGGTAACCCAAAACAATTTCAACCACTTTTTGAATATTATAAAAAAGTATACAGACATTTTGAGCATGACGAAACGAAATACCAGGTGGGTGTGCACATGCATGCTTTCTTCGGCGAAGACAGCCAGAAAACAGCCGATGAATATTTCCCCGTTTATGCGGCACAAATGAACAGGATTGGTGTAACCCGTGGCTGGCCTCCTTTTCAGCGGCATCAATATGACCAGGGCAGAGCGGCCGATGGTCATTTGATTATTGGGGATGCCAATGAAGCGATTGATAAGATCCTCCACATGGAGGAACTATTTGGGCTCACCCGTTTTTCTGCACACATGGATGTTGGCGGGCCATCACATTCGGCGATGATGAAATCTATTGAAATTTATGGTAACAAAATTGCACCTAAAGTAAGAGAGGCATTGAAGAAATAAGGCAGGAATCATTCTTTCTTAAAGCTGTTTCGAAAAAAATATTTTACTGTAAAATAAAAAGCTGGCTCGTTTCCGAACCAGCTTTTTATCAATAAATATTTATTTTACGTTTATTCAACAATACAGTGTTCGCTGTCATTAGGCAAGGTCGAAACGACCAAGGTTCATCAGCTTGTTCCACACGGCAACAAAATCTTTTACAAACTTCTCCTGACTATCGGCACAGGCATATACTTCGGCCAATGCCCTTAACTCAGAGTTGGATCCAAAGATAAGATCCACCCGTGTACCTGTCCATTTGCTTTCGCCAGTAGTACGATCAAATCCTTCAAAGATATCCTGAGCATCTGAAGTTGACTTCCAAGTGGTATCCATATCGAGCAGGTTAACAAAGAAGTCATTGGTCAATGCCTCGGGTCTGTTGGTGAATACACCATACTGCGATTGATCGAAATTGGTATTGATAACACGGAGACCAGCAATCAGCACGGTCATCTCCGGTGCGGTCAGCGTCAACAATTGTGCTTTATCAACCAGCAATTCTTCAGCCGAAGCATTGTGGTGCGGCTTTATGTAATTGCGAAATCCATCGGCAGCCGGCTCCAGGGCAGCAAAAGATTCTATATCGGTTTGTTCCTGCGATGCATCGGCTCTTCCCGGAGTAAATGGAACCGTTACCGTATAACCGGCATTTTTTGCAGACTGTTCGATGCCTGCACATCCTGCCAACACGATCAGGTCGGCCATCGAGATCATTTTACCACCTGACTTTGCACTATTAAAATCTATTTGGATGCTTTCTAATGTTTGCAATACGGTAGCCAGTTGCGCCGGATTATTGGCTTCCCAATTCTTCTGTGGTGCCAGGCAGATGCGGCCACCATTGGTACCACCCCGTTTATCGGAGTCACGATAAGTGGATGCCGAAGCCCATGCTGTAGTTACCAATTGTGACAAGGATAATCCAGAAGTAAGTAGTTTGGTTTTTAGTGCCGCAATATCGTTGTCATTAACCAGCTCATACTTAACAGCCGGTATCGGGTCTTGCCATAACAAATCTTCTTTCGGCACTTCAGGTCCGAGGTAACGTTCTTTGGGTCCCATATCCCGGTGTGTCAGTTTGAACCATGCCCTTGCGAAAGCATCTGCAAATTCTTCCGGGTTTTCATGAAAACGCCTTGAAATAGGCTCATAAATAGGATCCATCCGCAGGGAAAGATCGGTAGTCAGCATAAATGGTGCATGTTTCTTTGATGAGTCGTGTGCATCTGGTATGCTGTCTGCGCCTCCACCATCCTTTGGTCTCCACTGCTGAGCACCGGCTGGGCTCTTGGTTAGTTCCCATTCGTATCCAAAAAGGTTATCAAAAAAATCGTTGCTCCATTTAGCCGGTGTGCTGGTCCATGCTCCTTCTAAGCCACTGGAAATCGTGTCAACTCCTTTACCGCTGTTGAATGTATTTTTCCAACCAAAACCTTGCTCTTCAATGGCTGCAGCAGCAGGTTCCCGTCCAACGTATTTGCCTGGATCGGCGGCACCATGGGTTTTGCCGAAGCTGTGCCCGCCGGCTATAAGTGCAACAGTCTCTTCGTCATTCATGGCCATACGGCCAAAAGTTTCCCGGATATCAATGGCCGCTTTTATAGGGTCAGGGTTGCCGTTTGGTCCTTCCGGATTTACATAGATCAAACCCATCTGAACAGCGCCAAGTGGATTTTCGAGGTTACGGTTACCGGAGTGTCGTTTGTCGCCCAACCATTCGGTTTCTGAACCCCAATAAATGTCTTGTAAAGGTTCCCACACATCTTCCCTTCCAGCACCAAACCCAAAGGTTTTGAAGCCCATTGATTCAAGTGCGCAGTTGCCCGTGAGAATCATCAGATCGGCCCAGGAGATTTTCTTACCATATTTCTGTTTGATGGGCCAAAGCAACAAACGGGCCTTGTCTAGATTTACATTGTCGGGCCAACTATTCAATGGTGCAAAACGTTGTGCACCGGTGCCAGCACCACCTCTTCCATCAGCAATTCGGTAGGTTCCTGCACTGTGCCACGCCATCCTGATGAAGAATGGCCCATAGTGACCGTAATCGGCTGGCCACCAATCTTGTGAATTGGTCATCAGGTCAAAGAGATCTTTTTTCAGAGCAGCGAAGTCGAGTTTCTTAAACTCTTCAACATAGTTGAAATTCTTGTCCATTGGATCTGACAGATTACTATGTTGGCGAAGAATGTTCAGGTTCAACATGTTTGGCCACCAGTCGCGGTTGGATGTACCACGACCAGCGCTTTGCTTTAGCTCACCACTCATAAACGGACACTTACTTTCACTATTAACTTGGTTAGCAGCTGAAGCGGAGGATTTGTTATCATTTTCCATAATTCGATTGATGTTTTACTTTGTTCAATTATACGGGTAAATTTACCAAAAAGTTTACTGATTGAAATTATTTTATCACAACGATAACCCGTATGAAACTAGTATATAAAAGATGTTTTTTCGGTTTTTGTAAACGCATTGCAAAAGGATTTTAATTTTAAGACCGCTGGTAGGATTGAGTAAGCATCAGGTTCCAGTCATTATTAGCTTTTCAATTTAAACATTTAGAATGTGCATAATTGCATCAGTTTGAACAAGTCGTTTATAAAATAAATTTTTCATAAATCGTAAATTTTATTAAGACGAATCAAACATATATTAAGATGAGTCACAGATTCTTTTGAACAACAGTTCCAATTATTGAAAAGTACAAATAATTTCAAAAACCCCGACCTGAACTAAAAGTCCTAACTTTGTTCAATAATATAATACAATGAGCGACAAAAATCAGGGCACAGTTAAATTTTACAACAGAGAAAAAGGATTCGGTTTCATTAAACACGATGACTCCAACAAGGAAACCTTTGTACATTCCAGCGGTCTGATAGACCAGGTAAATGAAGGAGATAAAGTAGAATTCGAGTTACAGGAAGGTAAAAAAGGAATGAATGCAGTAAATGTAAAACTGGCATAAGGTTTTATTTTTAGAAGCAATATCCCCGCAGAAATTGCTGTTTTACACGGAAAGGCTGTATTAATAAATTCACACCGACTTTATTGTTGCTCTAGTAGTAGACATAGAGCAATGCCTTTTATAAACACAACTACCCCATTTGAAGGATCCTTCAAATGGGGTAGTTGTGTTAGGGAATTCTATTTCACTGTTTTTACAACATTTTCAAAATAAATGACACGATTTTACTTTACATACTTTCTCATCTTTTGTACTTTTAGTTTGTATTTTAAAAGGCAATTAGTTTAATTAGACCTACAAAAACAGCATTGCCAAAAAAGAACTGTCAGGTTTTGTTCAACGAAAATCAATTTATTCAAAAACAATGACAGCCAAAGATGTATTAGAAAAATGGATTGATGCTTTTAATAAAGCCGATACAGAATCAATTGCAGAACTGTACAGCGATGATGCGGTCAATCATCAGGTAGCTTTAGAGCCTGTTGTTGGAAAAGAAGCAATTATACAAATGTTTGAAAATGAATTTTCAAAAGTAGAAATGGTTTGTATACCCGAAAATATATTTCAAAACATCAAGCAAAGAATTCCATTAGAATTGATGGATACAAAAACCTATTCAAGTGGGTTACAGTCATTAAAATATTTGTTTAAAAAAACAGGAACATCCTGAAAATCTGATTGCCAGACCGGCTATATTTAATGTAAGAAAATCTTCATTTAAAAATAAAAAAGCACGAAATGAAAAATGCAATAAGTTGGTTTGAAATTCCATCATCAGATTTGGATAGAGCAGCAAAATTTTATGAAACCATTTTCGGTATTTCCTTACATCCGCTAGACCTGCCCAATATAAAAATGCGGATGTTTCCCTTGGATGATATGATGACACAGGTTGGTGGTGCCATTGTACAAAGTGATGGTTTTCATAAACCTTCGGCTACAGATGGACCATTGATTTATTTAAATGCAAATCCGGATGTACAAACAGTACTGGATAAAGTGGAGACGGCCGGTGGAAAAATTCATGTTCCTAAAACAATGATATCTCCGGAGTATGGACATATGGCCGTTATACTAGACACGGAAGGAAACCGAATAGCCTTACACTCGGTACCGGAAAATATGGTTAATGCTTAAATGATTCTTTTGGAATGAATGAATGCTGAAACAGGAGTGAGGAGAGTTTTGAATTAATATTTATGCCTGTCCGATCCCCGCCAGAATGATTCTTTCGAACTGGCGGTCGTCCGGGCGGAAATTGCCCTTTGCCAATTTCTTTTTACTTTTTAACTTTTAATTTGAATTTCGCAATAGCATTTTTAGTAAACTCACTCAATACCAATTTGCCACTGATGGCAGCACGTTCAATCAATAATCTATTCCAGTTTTCTGTACCGGCCCAGAATATTTTTTTCATTTCGGCCATCGTCTGTGGATTAGCATGGGAAAGGTTTTCGGACAAAACACGGATCGATTCATCCATACTGTCCATGTTTGGATGCAGTTCGGCATACAATCCTTTTTTCTTGGCCCAGTCTGCATTACGCCACATGCTGGCATCAATAGCCAGGTGTGAAAATGCAGCCATACCTATTCGTCGTTCAATCACCGGACCTACCACAAATGGTCCGATGCCAATGGCCAGTTCACTAAGTTTGATATCGGCATTCTCGGCTGCAATGGCATAATCTGCTGCTGCAGCAATTCCCACTCCGCCACCAACCGCTTTACCATGAATGCGGGCAATAACAAATTTCGGACAGGTACGTACGGAGTTAATCACATGAGCAAAACCACTGAAAAAACGAAGCCCTTCTTTTTCGTTTTTAATACTTATCAGTTCATCGAAAGATGCTCCCGCACAAAAAGCCTTGTTGCCACCCGAACGTAAAACAATCACTTTTGTAAAGTCGTCATTTCCGGCACCATGAATAGTCTGAGCTAATGTATCCAATAATTTACCCGGTAAAGAATTGCTTTGCGGATGAAAAAATTCGATGGTAGTTATTCCGGTATGAAATTCTGTTTTTACATAGCCGTCTTCTACTTCTTTTATCATGATTTTCCAATTTATAAATGATCAATCTTGTTTTCTCTTCTTCACCATCGTCAGGATGGTTGCCACGCCAATTACCGGCTCCTCCGATTCATCCAATATTTCCACATACCATTTTACAATGCCTTTATGTATAGCTGATCCCCGTGGCATTTCCATATCCGGATTCACATCTTTTAATTCCTGAGCAATTTTTTCTTTACAAGTAAACCGAACAAATATTTCATGTCCCGGATATACCGGTTTTGTAAACCGCAATTCATCAATACCGTAATTCAACAACACCGGATTTTTTTTGTAGCTGTCTACAAATAATCCGGCTGCCATACTCATTAAAAAATAACCATGAGCCACCTGCCTTTCAAACATCGTATCAGCAAAATCAGTTTCTTTGATATGGGCATAAAAATGATCACCGGTTAAATCGGCAAACCGGTCAATATCTTCTGATGTGATGATTCTTTTTTCCGTAATCAGTTGATCACCGATAACCAGTTCTTCAAAATATTTTGAAAAAGGATGTACTTCGCTGATGATTCCTTTTGCGTTGGGTTGATAAATATTTGTAATTGCAGTTAGCATATTTGGTGAACCTTGTATAGCTACCCGTTGCATATAATGCCGCACACCCCGGAGTCCGCCCATTTCTTCGCCACCACCTGCACGACCCGGACCACCGTGTACTAATAAAGGCAACGGAGAACCATGTCCCGTACTTTCTTTTGCACAATCGTTATTTAAAACTAAAATCCGTCCGTGATATGTTGCAGCACCCATCACATATTCTTTTGCCAATTCATGATCGGCAGTAACGATGGAAGATACCAAAGACCCTTTTCCCCGTTTAGCCAGCGCAATAGCCTCATCCATATTTTTATATGGCATGATGGTACTTACCGGACCGAAAGCTTCGACCTCATGTACTTCCTTTGAATCAAATGGTTTTTCATTGATAAGTAATAAAGGACTCAGAAATGATCCTTTATTTGCATCTGCATCAATCAACTCCACACTATCCAGCGATCCATAAATAAGCTGCGAGGAAGAAAGTAATTTTTGTACCTGCTCCAGAACTTCTTTCTTCTGAGCCTGTCCTGCCAATGCTCCCATTCTTACTTTTTCATTCAGCGGATTTCCGATGGTCGTTTGAGAAAGCGATACACTGATTGCTTTCCACACATCTTCCATTTTATTTTCAGGAACAAAAATCCGGCGGATGGCTGTACATTTTTGTCCGGCCTTCGTGGTCATTTCTTTACGTACTTCTTTTACAAAAATGTCCCACTCGGGCATGCCCGGTTCTACATCCTTGCCCAACACAATACAGTTCAGCGAATCGGCTTCCATATTGAATGGTACGCTTTCGCCTAAAATTTTTGGATGAGATTTCAACATCAATCCAGTAGTAGCCGAGCCGGTAAAAGTAATGACATCCTGAGACCCTACATGGTCCAACAAATCGCCAGCACTTCCACAAATTAATTGCAATGCACCCGGAGGTAGAATTCCTGAATTGATAATTTCTTTTACAACAGCTTCCGTCAGGAAAGAAGTAACCGAAGCAGGCTTAACGATTGCAGGCATTCCGGCCAACCAGTTGACGGCCACTTTTTCGAGCATTCCCCAAACCGGAAAATTAAATGCATTGATATGAATAGCAACTCCTTCTTTGGGAACCAGGATATGTTGGCCCATGAAGCTGTTGTTCTTACTCAGGTTATGGCTTTCTCCATCTACACAAAATGCTTCATCCGGAAATTTTCTGCGTAAGGATGCATAAGAAAATAAATTACCGATACCGCCTTCAATGTCCACCCAGCTATCGGCTTTTGTGGCACCAGTTTTATAACTGATTGCATAAAAATGATCGAGATGTTTTTGTAAATGAAAAGCCAATGCTTTCAACATTCTTCCCCTTTCCTGGAAACTGAGTTTGCGCAAATTTGGATTCCCAATTTCCCGGGCATGCCTAACCATGGCTGCAAAATCCAATCCTTTACTTGTTGCATAAGCAACAACATCACCGGTAACCGCATCAAATAAAGTTTGTCCTTCGCCGTCACCTGTTACCCATCTACCCGCTACAAGATTTTCCAGTTTTTGCATGTTTCAATATTATGCCCTAAAGGTAATTTAAAATTAAAATTTGCCCAGTTTTCAAAAGTCAATATTATGATAAGAAGGTTATGTCACTATGATTCCGAACTGTTTCAGATGATGCAGTGCATGTTTGTGAAGTAATTGCACATTCATGGAAAAATCAAGCATGCCAAAAAACGGGTTTTGGGTTGTTTTATTTTCTTTCGGATTCTCAAAAAAAGTAAAGAAATATTCAAACTCTATTTTCAGCTTTCCCAAAGCTGTATCCATATCCGGATACTTTAAGGGTTCCCCTTTCTCATTTAATAATTGATTTTTTGTGTTTTCCTTAAACGGTATTTCGGATAGCAAAAACATCCTTGATTTTTCCAATCTTTCTCCTTCGTTTATAATGGGAAAGACCAATTTTCCATTTGCGATTTTTACGGAATAAATAAAATGCTCCAGCATTTGCTGCCCATTCATTACGCCCCAGTCTCCTTTTGCATCAGGTGCAATTTTTCTCAGTAATTGGATGAACTCATTTTTTAAAAAAGCTAATTTATCCTGATTCATGATGATCCGTATTTATAAAAAAAATGCCGGAAAATTTCCGGCATTTGAATAAGTATGTTTAGTGCTGCAGGTTATCAATAACGCTGCATAAGGAATTGAAAATATCATCAATGCTACCTTCGCCTTTTACATGTTTGACTTTTCTTAGTTTATCGTAATGCTCAGCAACCGGAGTTGTTTCTTCCCGGTAAACCGAAAAACGTTTACGAATAATTGAGTCATCCACATCATCTGTACGGCCCGAAGTTTTACCTCTGTGCATTAACCGGTCAACCAATTCATCTTCGCTGACATCCAAAGCCAGCATCATAACAATTCCTGTTTTCTTTAAGGCTAATAATTTATCCAATGCTTCTGCCTGTGCCACGGTTCTTGGAAACCCGTCAAATAAAAATCCTTTCGCACCGGGGTGGTTTTCCAGGCAAGTACTAATCATTCCAATGACTACTTCGTCAGGAACCAGCTGGCCCTTATCAATAAAATTTTTAGCTTCAACACCCAAAGCTGTTTTATCGGCAATTTCCTGCCTCAGTAAATTACCGGTAGCCAGGTGAATAAGTCCATATTTTTCGATCAGTTTTTCAGACTGCGTTCCTTTTCCACTACCGGGAGGACCGAATAAAATCAAATTTGTCATACATTCTTTCAATACTTGGAAAGTTACAAATATAAGATTCGGTGAGTAAAAAGTACAATTGATACTTATAATAGTTGATTTAACTGTGATTCCGTACAATTAATGAATGGTTAAAACTCTTTGGAAAACAATTTAAGGCAATCCGGACCTCCACATTTTCGTAACTTCAATATGATTAAATGATACACATGAAAAGAAATCTTATTTTATTATGGATGGCCTTATGTTTTCAACAATGCAGCTTTTCGCAATCAACTTCAAAAAAAACCAAACATCAAATGGAACCGACAGAAAAAAATAACCCGGTATATTCTACTACAGAATCTGCAAAAGTTAATCTGACCGATGCTGAATGGAAAAATATTCTTTCATCCGGCGTTTACCATATAGCCAGAAATAAAGGAACTGAAATGCCCTGGAGCAGTCAATTTGAAAATTTTAAAGAGAAAGGAACCTACTACTGTGCAGCTTGTGGAAACGCTTTGTTTCAAAGTGATACAAAATTTGAAAGCGGTTGCGGATGGCCGAGTTTTTATGAACCCATCAGCAAAACCAGCATTATTAATACAGCGGATAATACGTTGGGGATGAAAAGAATTGAAGTACAATGTGGCCGTTGCGAAGCACATTTAGGTCATGTATTTGAAGATGGTCCCCCGCCAACCGGGTTAAGATATTGCATCAACGGCGTGATTCTTGATTTTGCAAAAGCAAAAAAAATGGAAGAAAAATATAAAAATTTACCAAATCAATAATAACATTGATTTTTTTTTGAACATAAAAAAGAGGCTGTATCAAAGGTTGAAAAATAAACCGCAAAGAACGCAAAGATTAAAACGCTAAGGGCACAAAGAAATGATTACTAACGTATTGTTCTTTGCGTACTTTGCGGTCACTTAGCGTTCTTTGCGGTTAAAATGACTTTTGATACAGCCTCTTTCAGGTAATTTTTTATTCTTATTTAGCGGCTGGTGTAGGTGCTGCTTTACGCATCTGTATATTCAGCACAATTTCTACATCTTTTCCCACAACCAAGCCACCATCCGGTGTTTTATTAGCCCATTTAATACCATAAAGCAATCTGTCAATGACAGTTTTTGCTTTGAATCCAGCTCTTACATTTCCTCTTGCATCAGTAACACTTCCTCCGTATTTCACATCAAAAATCACCGACCTGGTTACATCTCTCATTGTCATGTCACCAGTTAACTCGTACTTATTATCGCCAAGTGGATTAAAAGAAGTACTGGTAAATTTTATTTCAGGATAGGTTGCTGTATTAAAAAAGTCATCCGAATTCAAGTGCTTATCTCTACCCGGATCATCTGTATCAACAGATGTTGCATCAATGGTAAAATTTATTTTGGCATCAGAAAAGTCAGCTTTTTCATTTGTCATATCAGCTTTGAAGCTGGTGAATTTTCCACTCACTTCTGCAATGGCCATATAATTAACATTAAATACCACATTGCTATGCTTTGCATCAAGTGCCCAAGTGGATGGTTCAGCTTTCAATTCAACGGCAGTTCCCTCCATTTTAAAATTATCAATATTTGTCGGGGTTGGTTTTAAAGCAACAAAAGAAATCAACATCCCAGTTACCGCAAATGATACAATCGTTTTAGAATTCATAATAACACGTAATTTTTATCTTATTTAATAATATTCAATGTTCAAACTTAAAATATTTAAATGAGAACACCTGCCTGTTCAGCGTTAATTACTGTTAAAAAAAAACATAGGAACACTTACCACTTATAAAATCAATTTTGCCCAAGTCGTTTCATGCTGTATGTTTATACCTATAAAATAACTGCATAATGAGAAAAGCTTTTTTACTGATTCTTTCGTTTAGTTTTTTGACAATTCATTTACTGGCTCAAAAAGACCTGCCGGCCGGCCGGCAGGTTTCTTTGGACCAATTTAAAAACATGAAACCACGTAATATCGGTCCGGCCGGCATGAGTGGACGTGTAACTTCAATAGATGCGGTCTATTCAAATCCGGATATCATTTACTTGGGTACTGCTTCAGGCGGTGTTTGGAAAACAGAAAACAGTGGCACAACATGGAAACCAATTTTTGACGATCAGTCCATTATTAATATAGGTTCATTAGCAATACAGCAATCCAATCCCAGTGTATTATGGGTTGGAACCGGCGAAGGAAATCCAAGAAATTCATTGAATATCGGTGATGGAATTTTCAAAAGCCTGGATGCAGGTATTACATGGAAAAGAATGGGTCTGGAGAAAACAAAAAATATTCACCGTATTATTATCGATCCGAACGATCCAAACACTATTTATGTAGGAGCAATTGGCAACCCATATGCAAACCACCCGGAAAGAGGCGTATTCAAAAGTACAGACGGTGGTACAAACTGGAACCGTATTTTATATAACAATGATTCAACCGGTTGTTCAGACCTGATCATGGATCCATCCAATCCGAATAAATTATTTGCTTCCATGTGGGAGCATCGACGTACTCCATATAGTTTTAATAGCGGCGGCCCCGGCTCTGGTTTGTATGTAACTTATGATGCCGGAAAAACATGGAAAAAGATCAGCAAGGAAGATGGATTTCCGGAAGGAAATTTAGGAAGAATTGGAGTAGCTATTGCCCGTAGTATGCCATCCCGTGTATATGCAAAAGTAGAAGCAACTAAAAACGGTTTTTATAAAAGTGATGATGGCGGAATAAAATGGGAATTGATAAACAGCGACCCGGCACAGATTACGGACCGTCCGTTTTACTACCAGGAAATATATGTGGACCCGCTAAATGAAAATCGTGTGTATGATATTCATTCAACCATTACGTTTAGTGAAGACGGTGGCCGGTCATTTAAAACCATGATTCCATACAGTGGTATTCACCCTGACCACCATGCATGGTGGATTCACCCTACAAATCCTAACCTGATTATTGACGGCAATGATGGTGGTATAGGCATAAGCCGTGACCGTGGTAAAACCTGGAAGTTTGATGAGCAGATTCCGGTTGGACAATTTTATCATATTAATGTTGATAATGAAATCCCTTACAATGTCATGGGTGGATTGCAGGATAACGGTTCCTGGAAAGGGCCCGCATATACATGGATCAATGGCGGTATCAGAAACTATTATTGGGAAAGCCTTTGGGGTGGCGATGGTTTTGATGTTGTTCCAGATCCTGTAGAAGCAAACTGGGTTTATGCCATGAGCCAGGGCGGAAGCGTTGGCAGATACAATTATTTAACCGGGCAAAGAGAAAATATCCGTCCTCCAGCACCGGATGCTACAACAAAATTGCGTTTCAACTGGAATGCTGCTATTGCTTTGGACCCATTTGATAATAAAACAATTTATTATGGCAGCCAGTTTGTTCATAAAAGCTATAATAAAGGAACGAGTTGGGAAATTATTTCACCCGACCTTTCAATGAATGATACAAGCCAGCAAAAACAGGATGAAAACGGTGGATTAACACTTGATATTACCGGCGCCGAAAACTACAATGCCATTTTAGCCATTGCACCATCTACAAAACAAAAAGGCGTTATTTGGATTGGAACCGATGATGGCAATGTACAGCTAACACAGGATGGCGGAAAAACATGGATTAATTTTCGTGGAAAAATAAAAGGCATGCCCGATGGCGTTTGGATTACACAAGTAAATGCATCCCGGTATAATGCCGGAGAGGTTTTTGTAGTTGCCAATGATTATCGCAGAGGAAATTTTGCTCCTTATATTTTTCGTACAAAAGATTTTGGAAAAACATGGGAAAATATTTTACTCAATAAAAAAACAAACGGTTATGCATTATCGATGATTCAGGATCCGGTTGAACCTAACCTGCTATTTGCAGGAACAGAACAGGGCCTATGGGTGAGCTTTGACAATGGTGCAAATTTTCAACAATTTAAAAACGGTTACCCATCTGCATCTACGTACGATATGGTGATTCAGGAAAGAGAAGCCGACCTGGCAATTGCAACTTTCGGAAGAGCCCTTTGGATACTGGATGATATCCGTCCTTTAAGAAAAGCAGCCGCTAATTCGGGAAAGAGTTTTGAGAAAAAACTAACTGTATTTGAAGCACCGGAAGCATATCAAGCTTCTACGCGTAATGCACCCGGATATGAATGGAGCACATGGGGTTTATATGAAGGCGAAAACCGCAAACAGGGTGCAAGAATTTCATTCTTTGTAAAAGCTGCTGATGCAAAAGACACGATAGCTTCAAAACAAAAAGCAGATTCTGCAACAGTAAAGATTTTTGATGCTGCTAATATTCAAATAAGAAGTTTTAAAGTAAAAGCAGATAGTGGGTATAATCAGTTTATCTGGCGTTACGAAATGAAAGGAGTCCGTCAACCGGGTTCGCCAAAACCGAGATCTAATGGACCTGAACCAGGTGGCTTGGCTGTTTTTCCGGGAAACTTTAAAGCAGTTATTTCAATAGGTAAGGATTCCGACTCAACCATGGTTGTTGTGAAACCAGATCCACGATTTGAGTTTTCTAAATCGGTATACGATGCGAAAAAAAATGCATTGGATAAATTTCAGAAGTCCATTGATAAATTGACTAATACAATTGATCAGATTACTGAAGCAGAAGAATCTATTAAGAAACTGGAAGCCCAATTTAAAGGGGATACTGGAAAAGAAATAGATTCGCTTAAAAAAGAAATAAAGACAATCACGGATTCATTGAAGGCTATAAGAGCTATTGCTTTTGGAACTCCTTCTGATAAACAAGGATTGAGCCGAAGCAATGAAGTAACGGTAATGTCCAGGATAAATATTGCCAGAGGATCTGTTTCCGGAAAACTGGCAGCACCGGCTGCACAGGAAGAAAGATTGATTAAGGAAGCGGAAGAAAGCATTGACGACATGATCAAAAAAACAAATTCCTTTTTCGAAAAAGAATGGAAAGAATTCAGAAAACTGGCAGAGGGTACGCCTTTGAAAATGTTTAAAGAATACAAACCATTGTAAAAATATTTATTACTCAAAATGAAAATACCCCCGATGAACCGGGGGTATTTTTTTTAAACTAACTAACCCACAACTACCATTTAAGCACCGCTTAATTCTTTTACTTTCTCCCTGATCTTTCCTTCAATTTCTGTTGCCAATTCAGGATTATCAATCATCAATTGACGAACGGTATCTCTTCCCTGACCTAATTTATCATTATTATAACTGAACCAGGATCCGCTTTTCTGAACGATGCCTAATTCAACTCCCATATCTACAATCTCACCAGTCTTTGAAATCCCTTCTCCGAAAATAATATCAAATTCTGCGGTACGGAAAGGAGGGGCTACTTTATTTTTTACCACTTTTACTTTTACCCTGTTTCCAATTGCCACGTCACCATCTTTTATCTGCGTACTACGACGAATATCCAAACGAACCGAAGCATAAAACTTTAATGCATTACCACCGGTTGTCGTTTCGGGGTTACCAAACATGACACCGATTTTTTCACGCATCTGGTTAATGAAAATGCAAATGGTGTTTGTTTTACTGATAGTAGCAGTCAGTTTTCTTAATGCCTGCGACATTAATCTCGCATGTAATCCCATTTTACTGTCACCCATTTCACCTTCCAATTCGCTTTTTGGTACCAAGGCGGCAACAGAATCAATAACCACAACATCTAACGCACCGGAAAGAATAAGCCGGTCGGCAATCTCTAATGCCTGCTCGCCATAATCGGGTTGAGAAATTAAAAGATTATCTACATCTACGCCCATTTTTTTAGCATATGCACTATCAAATGCATGTTCTGCATCAATGATGGCACACATGCCGCCCTTCTTTTGTGCCTCTGCAATTACATGTGTTGCAACCGTTGTTTTACCAGAACTTTCTGGTCCGTATATTTCAACTACACGACCTCGTGGCAACCCACCTATTCCCAATGCAATATCCAATCCGATAGATCCGGTAGAAATCACATCATTGATCTTTACGGCTTTTTCATTCATCATCATCACACTGCCCTTACCATAATCTTTTTCAATTTTATCCATGGTAAGCCGCAGGGCCTTCATTTTTTCGGACTGTTCCATTTTGCTGTCGTTTTCTGGTTTTGTTTTAGTTGTTGCCATTCAAAGTTAGTATTTAGCTAATTCGTTTATAAAAAATTATTGCAAAGTCAAAACTAATGAATTTAGCAAAATATAACTAATTATTTTGGGGAATAATTATTCAGAATCATATTTGTCTAAAAATTAAATCTAAAACCCCTTCTTGCTTCATCTTTTTATGAAGATATTTGTACAAATAATTAAACCCCAAAAAAATGAAGAAGATAATTTTAATAGCAGCCGGATTCTTTTTTGTTTTTGCATTACATGCACAAACAGAATCCATTTCCGTTTTCGGAACTTTTACAAATCCGGAGAACATCGTAAAAGTGGATAAACTGGAATCCAGTTTAAATAATAACAAATTCGAAGGAGCAGTATCCGGCAAAGTTGTTGAGGTATGCCAGTCCATGGGTTGCTGGTTCAAGCTTGAAAAAGCGGACGGTACTACTTTAATGGTAAAAGCAGTTGATCACGGATTTGCAGTTCCGAAAGACATGGTTGGCAAAACCGTCCTGGCAGAAGGAAAAGCCAGTGTAAAAGAAATCTCTCAAAAAGACCGTAAGCATTATGCAGAAGATGCCGGGCAAAGCAAAAAGGAAATAGCCAAAATCAAAGGTTCTTCAAAAGAAATCATGTTTATGGCGAATGGTGTAAAGATTGTAGAATAATATTCATGTAAATAAATAGAACCCCGCAACTTAAAAAGTTTGCGGATTTTTTGTATTACAGATTTGTTTATTGGTTCAAGAAATTTTTTATTGTTGAATACGCCAAATATGTCAGGCTGGCGGTTATCAGCCATCCAACGATGCTTAACCATTTAGGATGTTTATAATTCCCCATAATTTTTGCATGATAAGAACCCAACAAAATCAAAACCAACGCAACGGGCAAAATGATACCATTGATAGCCCCTGCTGCTATTAATAAATTTACCGGCTTACCTATAAAAATAAAAACAGCAGTTGAAAACAAAATAAAGAAAGAGATAAACCACCTCTCATTTTTTTCAATAACTGTATGAAACGATTTGATAAATGAAACCGATGTATAAGCAGCCCCGACCACAGAAGTAATAGAAGCACACCACATCACAATGCCAAAAAAACGATACCCTATTTCTCCGGCGGCAAATTTAAAAACAGATGCAGAAGGATTGGATGGATCCAACGTTACGCCTTTAACCACAACGCCCAATGCAGCCAGGAATAACACGATCCTCATTACAGCAGTGATTACAATTCCACTAATTGCACTACGGTTTACCTGATGTAAATTTTGTGGTCCTTTAATGCCCGCATCAATCAAACGATGTGCACCGGCAAAACTGATATACCCGCCAACTGTACCACCAATGAGTGTGATGATAGCCGTGGTACTGATGCTATCGGGTAAAAAGGATTTTTCAATGGCGAGCAAAACAGGTGGTTGTGAACTGATGGCTACATATAGTGTCAGTAAGATCATCACTATGCCCAGCAATTTTGTAAAGGAATCTAAAAAAATGGATGCTTCTTTCATCCAGAAAATAAACAGGGCAATCATGCAGCTGATGATAGCTCCTGTTTCAACATTTAACCCTGTCAATACATTTAAACCCAAGCCAGTTCCGGCAATATTGCCGATATTAAATGCCAGTCCGCCAAACACAATCAACATCGCCAGAAACAGGCCCAGACCGGGAAGAAGCCGATTACACAATTCCTGTGCCCTTAATCCACTCATAGTAAGTATTCGCCAGATATTTAACTGTACGCCAATATCGAGCAACGTTGATATGAGAATGACAAAACCGAAACTGGCTAAAAGCTGTTCGGTGTAATAGGTGGTTTGTGTAAGAAAACCGGGACCAATAGCCGATGTTGCCATTAAAAAAGCAGCACCTAAAATGGCAGAATTTCTTTTCATGGATATTTCATTGGTTTTTGATTGACTGTATTTCTATTCCTTTTTTTGTTAATGATTGATTGATAGCTTTTGCAAATGCAACCGCATTTATTCCGTCTCCATGAATACAAACCGTGTCTGCTTCAATAGATATGATCTGACCATTTATTGTATTTACTTTTTTTTCAAGAATCATTTTCAAAACCTGTTTTATTGAATCGTCTAGTTTATAAATCATTGCTCCTTCTTGTTTTCGGGGAGTTAATGAACCATCTTCCAAATAAGTCCGGTCGGCAAAAACTTCATTGGCAGTTTTTAGTCCGAGTTGCCTGGCTTCCGAAATCAACTGACTTCCGCTTAAACCAAAAACTAAAAGTGTATCATCAAAATCTTTGATAGCTTTTGCAATGACGGATGACATTTTTTTGTTTGCTGCGGCCATATTATATAATGCACCATGAGGTTTTACGTGTTTCATCTTTGTACCGAAACCCTCTGCTACTTTGTTTAATATCAACAGTTGCTGACTCACTAAATCATATAAGCCATCGTCAGAAAGATGCTGATCGGTTCTTCCAAAATTTTCGTGGTCATTAAATCCCGGATGAGCACCAATAGCTACATTATTTTTCAATGCGGATACAATAGTTTTTTTTATGATATCGATATTGCCTGCATGATATCCGCAGGCAATATTGGCCGATGAAATAAATGGCATGATGGCATCATCATTACCGGCGCCTTCACCCATATCGCAGTTGAGATCAATGATAAATTTATTTTCCATTAAAATATTCTTCCAGCCTGAAACTACAGGCGTTTTGTAATTGGGTTAAATGTCGGTCCTGTTTTATCAGCATTTCTTCTGCAACAATTTGATCGACGAATGTAAATTGAATTTTTTCTAGGCTTCCTTTTTGTGCAATTTTTGAAAGATTGGCTGACACAATCTGTGCAATTCTTGGGTATCCGCCGGTAGTCTGATGATCGGCCATTAAAATAATCAACTGGCCATCGGGTAATAATTGGATGCTGCCAAAACATACAGCCGAGGAGATGATCTCCTTTTCCGATTCGCAATTTAAAGCCGATCCTGACAACCGATAACCCATCCGGTCGGACGATGGAAGAATGGAATATGAATTAGGTATAAAATCTTTTTTTGATTCTTCTGTCAGGTTCTCCCACTCTGGTCCTTTCAAAACACAGATCTCTATATTTTCATTTTGGTTGTAAAAAGAATCTGTCTGCCATGGCAGCACTATAAAATCTTTTTCACATACTCCCCGGCATAATATACCGGTAGTGTTGATCTTAATTACATCACCCTTTATTAATGACCTTCCATGATAACCACCATAAACAACTTTTAAATTGGTGCTTTTACTATTCAGCCATTTAGAAATATCAAAACCGCCCCGTACAGCAAGGTAACAAACTGTGCCGTTGATTTTTTTTTGAAATTGAAGAATACTGTTTTTGCAAACCAATATCGGATGGTTTAAAGGAATTTCTTCTCCATTTATTGTTGCAGAAAAATCGGCACCACTGATAGCAATCAATGTTTCTTTTTCGAATAAAATAGTAGATGCAGGGAAATGCATTTCTATAACCGCCTCATCTAAATTATTTCCAACAAGCATATTTACTACCTTGAATGCATAGTCATCCATTACACCACTTTTGTTTATACCCAGATGCCGATACCCGACCCGGCCCTGATCCTGGATGGTATCCTGTATGCCCGATTTCATGATTTGAATGCTCATGTATACCCGTTTAATTGTGCTAAATAAGTTTCGGAAGAAATGGGATAGAACCTGACCCTATCGCCAGATTGCAAAACGGATTGTTCGGTTTTTCCCGGATCGAATAATTTCCATGCCGTGCGACCAATGATCTGCCATCCACCGGGTGAAGCTATTGGGTAAATACCGGTTTGCTTACCCGCAATGCCCACACTACCGGCTTCAATTTTTATTTTTGGGTTCGTTTTTCTGGGTACATCTATATTATCGTTCACTTCGCCCATGTATGCAAAACCGGGTAAAAATCCCATCATATACACCCGATAGGTTTTTGCAGTATGAGACTGAATGACTTCTTCCGCCGTAATTCCTTTTATATCTGCTACCCAACGCAGGTCCGGTGCATATTCATCATCATAACAAACCGGAATCTCTATTAATCTGGATTCAACTTCTTTTTTAATAGCTGCTTTGGGCAGCATATTCAGCATTTCTTTTTTAACCCAGGATATTATTGAACCATTTATTTGAACATGATTACAGATATAGAGTGCATCATAAAAGACTGTCAATGATACATAAGCCGGTACGGCCTCAATAAATCCCGTAAAAGGATTTGAGTTGATGTAATTGAACAGAGCTATCACCTCATCATTTATCTTTTCATCAATTACATTCCCAAAGTCTATTACCAAAGCCTGGTCACCTAAAGCCGAAAATTTAACTCTATCCATGTAGCACAGTATAAGTTTCAAATACAAGGTAGCATTTATGTTTATTACAGAATGCTTCATTTTTCTCCTGATCGGCGTGTAACTTTACGGTCAATGCCGGGAATAAACTTAAATGACAGCCTTAATTTTTTATCGAAACTAAGTTTTCAAAGAGCTTGGAATGCTTCAAAAGTATTGAGCAGCTTTTATGTAAGTAAATGGACCCATAAACCGGTACAATGGGGCTACCCAATTTCTGTATCTATTGAGCCTACCACTTCCTGCAATCTGCGATGCCCGGAATGCCCAAGTGGTTTGCGTTCTTTTACCCGGCCAACCGGCATGTTACAAAAGAATTTTTTTAAAGAAACCATCGATCAGCTTCATAAGGAATTAATGTACCTGGTTTTTTATTTCCAGGGAGAACCTTACCTGAATCCGGAGTTTTTGGAAATGGTGAAATACGCCTCTGATCATAAAATATATACAGCTACTTCTACCAATGCACATTATTTAAATGATGCCAATGCAAAAAAAACCATTGAAAGCGGACTTGACCGGTTGATCATTTCCATAGATGGAACCACACAGGAAGTTTATCAGCAATACCGAGTTGGTGGTCAATTGGATAAAGTACTGGAAGGAGCAAGGAATATAGTGCGATGGAAAAAGGAATTGAAAAGCAAAACACCATTTATCGTTTTTCAGTTTTTGGTGGTAAAACCAAACGAACACCAGGTTGATGAAGCAAGAATCCTGGCGAAAGAAATTGGCGTAGACGATATCTGGTTTAAAACAGCACAGGTGTACGATTTTGAAAACGATCCGAATCAGTTAATTCCTACTATTGATAAATACAGCCGGTATAAAAAAGACAGTAATGGTATCCAACGTTTCAAAGGAAAGCTGAGCAACCATTGCTGGCGTTTATGGCACGATCCGGTAATAACATGGGATGGCATGGTTGTTCCTTGTTGTTTTGATAAAGACGCACAACATAAGTTGGGAAATCTTCAGGAAAAATCGTTTAAGGAAATTTGGGAAAATGGGGAGTATTTAAAATTCAGAACTAAACTGATTACCGGCAGAAAAAATATTGACATTTGTGCCAACTGCTCAGAAGGTACCAAAGTGTGGGGTAACTGATTTTTATATTCGTTAAAATTATTCCTGCATGCGTTATTTATTTGTTTAAATGCTGCTTGAAAGCCTTCAATAGCAAATATGTTTTTGTTTTATACAATATCTTTGAATAATGGGTATTGAAAAAACTTTTTATCAGCTCTGTTGCCAAAAAGAAAATCGGTAACCCGGTGAAAAATTGTGGATCGGAAAAACAGAAACATTCAATAAACTTTTAGATAAAATACGCAACGGAGATTAATCTTAAACCGTCAAGAGAAGGAATCAATACATATGAAATATCCATAAAAATTATCGAGCTAATTTATACCAACAGCGATGATAATTTTTTTGGATATACTATGTGACAAAAAAATAATAATAATAATGAACACATGAAAAAGACCAACATTTTATTTTTAGTCAGCTTTTTTATTTCCATTATCGGCTATTCGCAGGCACCGAAAGAGTTTAGAGGTGTATGGGTTGCTACCGTTGATAATATTGACTGGCCTATGCGGGGTGATACAAATCCGGCTACACAAAAAGCAGATTTTATTACATTGCTTGATATGCATAAAAAGAACGGAATGAATGCCGTTATTGTACAAGTGCGACCGGCAGCAGATGCATTCTATCCATCGCCTTATGAACCATGGAGCCAATGGCTGAACGGCATTCAGGGAAAAGCTCCATTTCCTTTTTATGATCCACTGGAATTCATGATTGAAGAAACGCATAAAAGAGGTATGGAGTTTCATGCATGGCTAAATCCATACAGGGCCGTATTTAATATCAGCAATTCTTCTATTGCATCCACACATATCATCAAACAGAAACCGGAATGGTTTTTAACCTATGGTGGAAAAAAATATTTTGACCCGGCTAATAAAGATGCACAAAATTTTGTGGTGGATGTAGTTCGGGATATTGTAAAAAGGTATGATGTGGATGCCATACACATGGACGATTATTTTTACCCCTATCGAATAGCCGGACAAGAATTTCCGGATGCGGCATCCTATCGAAAAAATACAAACGGACTGAATAAAGAAGATTGGCGAAGAAGCAATACAGATTCCATCATTAAAAAATTATTTGTGGCAATCCGCCAGGAGAAGCCATGGGTGCAGTTTGGCATTTCTCCTTTTTCGGTTTGGCGAAATGCCGACAGAGATCCCAGGGGTAGTGACAGCAAAGGTGGCCAGACGAATTACGATGACTTATATGCCGACATCCTTTTATGGTTGGAAAAAGGATGGATCGATTATGTTGCCCCGCAATTATATCTAGAAATAGGACATAGTAAAATTGCATATGAAAAACTGCTGGACTGGTGGAGCAAGAATAGTTATGGCAAACATGTATATATCGGTCATGGTATTTACCGGGTAAATGAAAATTCATCTGCATGGAAAAATCCGAATGAATTACCGAACCAGATCAAACTAATAAGGAATACGCCGAATATCCAGGGTAGTATTTATTTCAGCAGCAAGTCGTTTAATCATAATCCCAATGGATGGAACGATAGTTTGCAGAATAACTATTATAAATTACCTGCACAAATTCCAGTTATGGAATGGTTGCCTGCTAAAAATAAATAGTCGTTTCAACAAATCGGTTAAATAAATTATTTCTCCATTTGATTTTTTCCTTCCAGAAAATTGACATGATTGAAAGAACCCAGCCGAAATTTAAATGGTATAGTCGTAGCTTTTTCGAATCGCAGTTCCTGTCGGCAAAAAAAAGCCAAGTTTGAAGTTTGGAAAGAAACTGGAACAACAGATGAAGAATAAAGTTGATTCGAAGCTATTTTTTCTGTATTATAAAAAGAGTTGGTTTTAAAATAGGTGTATTTTAAAAATAAATTTTCCCTTTCTGTTTTCAATTCGCTTTTAAATTGGCTATAGGATGTATTAGATAAAATACAGAAGGCAACCATAAGTAGTTTAGAATTTCCTGTCATCGGGCTTTAAAAAATTGTATTTAAATTTACACTTTAATTTTCGTTAACTGCCGTACAGCACGGCCTATAAAGGATGGTTATAAAATGATATGGCTTTAAGTCAACGATTTCAACAAAAACTACTTCAGAAGCTTTCACCTCAGCAGATTCAATTAATGAAACTGTTGCAGATTCCTACGGTCAGTATCGAACAGCGGGTGAGGCAGGAGATAGAAGAAAACCCTGCACTGGAATTTGATGAACTGGAGGAAAAAGAAACGATAACAGATGACACAAAAGAAGATCTCGAAATATTGGAAACCGAACCCGATGGAAGTGAAGATGAGTACGACAATATTGATATCAGTGAATATGTAAGTGATGGTGACGATGAAATAGCCGATTATAAATTACGGGATGAAAATTATCCGGCAGATGATGAGAATAAAGTGATACCCATAAAATCACAGATCAGCTTTTATGATTTGCTTCGAAACCAATTAGGTTTATTAAACCTGGATGCAAGACAATACAAAGTAGCCGAACAAATTGTTGGCAGCATTGATGAAGACGGTTATTTACGAAGAGATAACCAGTCCATTGTGGATGACCTGGCATTCAGGCAAAATATAGAAACCAATGCCGAAGAGGTAGAAGAGATTATCAATTCCATTCAGCAGTTTGACCCATCCGGCGTTGCAGCCCGGGATCTGCGGGAATGCCTTTTGCTTCAATTGAAACGTATGAAAACAGCCGGCATTCCGGTAGACCATGCCTTGAAAGTTATTTCAAAATACTTCGACGAGTTCAGCAAGAAACATTACGAAAAAATACAAAGAGGATTAGATATTGATAATGAACAATTGAAGGAAATCATTCAGCAGATCATTAAACTGAATCCAAAACCGGGCGGCAGTTCGGCCGATAGCAATAAAGTGGTTAACTATATTGTTCCGGATTTTTTTATTGTAAATAATAATGGAATCCTGGAGCTGACACTCAATAGCCGTAATGCACCCGAGCTTCGCATCAGCAGCGATTATAAAGAAATGATGAAAGAGTATGACCGGGGTGCCAAAAAAGACAAACGGCAAAAAGAAGCGGTACAATTCATCAAGCAAAAAATCGATTCGGCCAAGTGGTTTATCGATGCCATCATACAAAGGCAACATACTTTGCAGGACACCATGACGGCGATTATGAATTACCAGAAAGAATTTTTTATTACCGGTGATGAAACCAATTTGAAACCGATGATCCTGAAGGATATTGCCGAACAGGTAAACCTGGATATTTCAACAGTCAGCAGGGTTTCAAACAGTAAGTTTGTACAAACCGAGTTCGGCACTTATCGCTTAAAATATTTTTTCAGCGAATCCTTAAGTACCGATAGCGGTGAAGAAGTATCGACCCGTGAAGTGAAAAAAATATTGACAGACATCATTGAAGGAGAGCATAAAAAAAGACCTTTCAGCGATGATAAATTGACCATCCTTTTACAGGAAAAAGGGTATAATATTGCCCGCAGAACGGTTGCCAAATACAGAGAACAATTAAATATTCCGGTAGCACGGCTTCGCAAACAATTATAAATTATGAACAGCAAATTTATGGTAGATGAACACAGTGAATTGATGGAGATTGATTCGGACAATAACGACAAAAAGTTTTCTTTAATCGGTTTATTTGCCCGCCTTGTCTCCATCGTTTTTCATCCTTTATTCATTCCGGTTTATATATGTTGGTTTCTGGTGAGGATTCAACCTTATTTATTTTCCGGGTTTTCAGAAACCGATAAAAACCTGGTCATTATCCGGTTCGCGGTGATGTATACCCTTTTTCCATTGGCGACTGTTTTAATAGCAAAAGCATTAGGGTTTATTGACAGCATTCAACTTAAAACACAGAAGGACCGAATCATTCCATATATAGCCTGCGGACTATTTTATTTTTGGATGTGGTATGTTTTGAGAAATCAATTAGAATTTCCTCCGGTAATTTTAGCTATGACCATGGCTATATTCGTTGCATCCAGTTTAGGCTTGATGGCCAATATCTATACTAAGGTTAGTATGCATGCCATATCGATGGGCGTTATGGTCACATTCATGTTTGGGTTAGCACTTACACAGGACGTGAATATGGGACTTTATCTTTCTATTAGTTTGCTCATTGCCGGTGTGGTGTGTACTGCCCGTTTAATTAATAAGGATCATCAACCTTTTGATATTTACTTAGGATTATTGATTGGAATTTTTTCTCAATTGCTGGCTTTCCAATTTGCCTGATCCGTTGAAGTACATCATAAAAAAGAAGAAGCCCAATCATAGGGTACGAATCTAGATTGAGCGTTTTCTTCATCCATCCTAACTGTCTGTCCAATTAAGCCGTTGAGTGTTTTTATATCCTATCTTATTCCTATTACTATATACTTGTTTTTAAATTGATGAAGAAGTTTGCGCAATTCTATATTCAAATCAATTGACTTTACTTTTTTTCAAAATTTTCGGGAGGAAAATTTGATTAAGAGCGTTTGATTTTTTAAGGATATTGGTACAAAAAACTTTTTCAATAACTATTGTGTCATCGATTTCTTAAACGAGGCAAGTGTAATTATTATTGCAAAAAGTGTAAAAATAATTGTGTATTTACGTGATTATTAAAAGATTGAGAATAAGTACGATAGAAGAAAATATTTCAATCGTAAAAACCCTTAGATAAGCTCCTACTTATGATAAAACATTTTTATTTAATGGCAGTTTCCTTCTTTTTTCAATGAACTCGTTGTAATAAATTTTTAATAGCAATAAAAACATGGAAATAAGCAAGGGGCCAAATACTAATCCGATAAAGCCGAACAACTGAATACCTATAATTATTCCAAATACGGTAATCAGCGGATGTACATTGGCTATTTTTTTTTGTAGCATAAACCTAAATATATTATCAACAGCACCTATAATGGCGAAGCCGTAAATCAGCACAGAAATAGCCTGGAAATTATGGTTGCCTGCAAATAATATGATGGCTAATGGTACATAAGCCAATGCTGCACCCAGCATCGGTATCATAGAAGTTATACAAGTGGCCACAAACCAGAAAAGGGGTTCATCCACCCCAATAATAAGGTATCCGATAAGGCCAACTGTACCTTGTAAAACAGCTACCAAAGGAATACCCAGTGCATTCGAAATAACCATGTTATTTATTTCCTTATTGATCAACAGCATGTTTTCATCCTTTAATGGTGTGTATTCGTAAGCAGCCTGTTCAAGCTCCCGGCCATTTATCAGCATAAAATACAGGATGAAGAAAATAAAAAAGATGGTTGTAAGGGTAACAAAAGTAAAGTTGAGCAGCTTAGGAATCATGGAAGTAATTCCTTCACCTATTTTATTCAGGTTTTCTGCTTTCAGTAATTCAATGCCAAATTTATATTCAATGTTTTTAACAAGAATTTTCATGGCTTCAATCATTTCTCCGGAATGATGGATAGCATAACTGACTTTTGAAGAAAACATATCAATCAATAACCATATTGGCATCAGAATACCGATGATTGAAAAAAGAATAATCAACAGGGTCGTCAACAACTTATTCCATTTTCTTTTTTCCGTAAAATAAAATAGCATTCTTCTAGAAAGAATATACAAGGTAAATGCCCCCATCAGTGCAGGTAAAAAATTACTTAATTTTAAAAACAGCAGAATAGCCAGAAGTAGAATAACGAGGAGGAAAAAAAATTGTCTTAACTGGTTTTGATCGATGGTGTTTTTAGTGAACATTGTTTGTATTCTTTAAACTGATACTACCCTGTATTTGAAAAAATTCATTATTTATTTTACAAAATACAATAAATATTTATTTGCTCGTGTTAAATACCCGGAGGTAGTCATTGATAAACTTTTCTTTTTGTTTACGCCGGTATTGCATAATAAACCTTGGATGTGGCAATGGAATAATTTCGTTGAACCATCTATGTTTTTCATTCAATGACAGGAAAAATTTGTAATTTTTTTCTCCTCCGATACAAATACAGCTTTCCCTGTTTACATTCCATTGCAATTGTTGTTCTATACAATCTGCAATGAACGGTGTGACTTTTTTCAACAGATTCTTATCATCATAATAATTCAGATTCTTTCCATCCATAATAAAACCAAGGGGAGACAAAGCAGCAATAAAATATTTTGCATAAAACTTTTTGGCCCCTCCCGACCTTTCAATCATTTCATAGATAAATTCGGCCGACAATTCTGATTGGTCATTGAACGGATGATTTATTTTACAGTTTTCCTTCAATTGTTTTGGGGCAGTAAAATTAATACCTGTTACACCGGCACCAAACCGTCCGGGATTTATACCGAATGCAAGGGTTCTTTTTTTATTATCGTTAAAATATTTTTTATAAAATAATTCCACAACCTTCATCACTTCAGGATCTTGTTGTGGATACAGTAAGCTAATTCCCTTTGGCAGTTTCAAAGGCGGATTCAAATTACCGTAAAACGATATGATGTCATCGGCAAACAAAGATCAATACCTCCAGCTTTTAAGATCTGCACCAAGTGGTGATCGTTTTTTTACTTCTTCAACCCATTTGCTGATGAACATCTGATGATACCGCAAACGGCTGATGGCATTGGGTTGTGTGTGATCGCCGTTCCAGCAATGTTCGGCCCGGTCGCCGTAATCCACTTCACCATCATAGGTTGGGCCATCCAGTTGCTTTAACATGGCTTCAGTTAAATACACAGCATTGTTGAGATAATAATTATCCATATCGCCGCAGTAAATATGAATCTTACCCCTTAACTTTTCGCCGATTTTTGGCCAATCCCTTTTCATGATATAGCTGAGGTCATAATTTTCTTTCCAGAACTCCGCCACATTTTTATCAATTTCGCCGGACTTCTTATCCCAAAGCCTCATAGGGTAACCGTCTTTTCCAACGGGTGAATAAACGGCTTCCCATATATCCCATTGCTGTCCGCTGCGGCTTTTAGTACCCAGCACCAATTCCCTGTAATTCACTTCCTGCAGGGTTGCACTTACATGTCCCAGGTAATTACGCTGACCCGGACGGGGTGTTCTCTTGAAGTCTGCATCTATGAAATAAGCATTCTTGTCTTTATAAATATCCACCACGGTATATTGCCTGAAATCGATCGGGTCGGGACAGGCAGAATAGCATCCATTAAACTCATCGGGATAAAAAACCTGCGCAGCCAAAACTTCCCATCCGCCGGTAGAACCTCCGTACATAAATCGAGCCCATCCCTCACCGATACCCCGAAACCGTTTTTCAATTTCAGGAATCAGTTCTTTCACAATAGCATCCCCATAAGGTCCGTTGTTCTGAGAATTGACAGCATAAGAGTCATCATAATAAGGAGTGGGGTGCTGAATTTCAATAGCAATCACCCGGGGAAAGTCGGGACCAGTCCAGAGTTTGTAAAAATCATGGGCTTCTTTTTGCACAATGATATTATAACCGCTCATCTGAAACCGTTCGCTGAAATCGGGTTTTAGATCCGGATCGGGAGGTGTAGTTCTGAAGCCTGAAAAATCGTAAGGGAAGTGGCCATGATAAATTGCCAATGGGTATTTTACATCTTTATGTTCCTCCCATCCTTCCGGTAAAAGAATGTTAGCGCCAAGAAACATGGGCCTTCCCCAAAACTCAGAAAGCAGTTTGCTCTGTATTTTAATATGCTTGATATATTTTGTATCTGCCGGATCTTTGATGGGCGGAATTTCTTCTTCCATCAAAATTCTTACCTGTGCTTTCGCATTCGGATCGTAGGAAATTTTTACAGGCTTCGAATATATATTTCCCGGAGCCTTGTTCCATTGTTGTCCTTCACCCCGGTCCATGGGTAGTTTTACAATATGTCCGTCCTTGCGGTTAAAGGTTTCATATTTATGTAAAAGAGCCTGCACATAATAAACACCCTTGGGCAAATCTTTGATGCTTTCAACCGGATATCCAAAAATATTGGATGTGAAAATCCTTACCGTACCCGCTTTCCAGTTTTCAACATCCATGCCGAAAGCAATCTGTGTTTTGGGTCCGTCCTCGATCTGGAACCGGGGTTCCTGCAGATCATTTTTCGACAACATCAATATCAACCTGCCGTCCAGGGCATCCTTGCTGAGTCTTTCCGGGTAGTTGACAATGAAAGTGGTTTGTGCTCCAACAGCTATGCTGCACAGGCAGCAAAGCAACATGATAAAATTTTTCATTTTTGATAGATTGATAATTATGCAGGAGAATATCATAACTGAAAGTTTGGAACTTAAAAGTTATGCAAAAAAAATGTCAATCAATAATATTTACGGCAACAGGTAGTTGTAAAATCCTCAACAGGCAAATCAATGATTCGCTTCTTCAAACACGCCGGTCTCTTTGTTTTTTTGTACATTATCCCAGTTGAAATAACGGCCATTCATAGCAATATAAACACCCTGAGGAAGGGTTTGCACAAATGCAAGGGCACTACCCATATTAAATAATCCGTCGGAGCTACCAAATTTATATGGAATCATGGCACCCGTAAGTATGATGGTTTTACCCGATACTTTTTCTGCCAGTACTTTAGCAGTTTCCGTCATAGTATCGGTTCCGTGGGTAATGATGATTTTATCTTCAACCGATTTTCTGCAATGATCTGCTATCAAATCCCTATCCATTGCTGTCATTTCAAGGCTATCCACCATCATCAAGGTTCTAATTTCCACAGAAACCTTGCTGCGTCCCAGTTTGAATAATTCCGGCAAATGTGTGTCTTTGAAATACAATTCGCCATTCAGTTCATTATACTCCTTGTCAAAAGTGCCGCCGGTAACAAATATTCTTATAGCCATCCGTATTGATATTTTTTGCAAAGGTTCATTGAAAATATTTTTCAAAAATATAAAGTAAATGACGGCTTTTAATTAAAATTTTTAACCCTACATTGCTTTATATAATTAACGCTATGAAACGATTTGCATTTTTAACCCTTATTCTTTTACTCTTAATAAACCAAGTTTGTATTGCACAGCAAAAAGCAGTTTATGGAAAAACAAAAGGAAAGCTGCCAATGCTTAGTTATGGGCTTGGTGAAGACCGATTGGGTGGTGCTAAGATGGGAATCCTTGATACAGCGGTTGTTTTAAGACTTATTGATACCACAAAAACCATGTACCAGGTACAGCTGTCGAAAAACCATACTGCCTATATCGAAAAATCATTTATTCAAATAGATTCTGTATTTAAACCAAAAACATTTTACCTGACCAATTCATGGAGTGTGAAAGGTTTGGAGAATAAAACAGACTTGGTCAGTATCAGCATGGAAGAAAAATTGCCCTACAAATCCTGGATGGAAATTAATCCTTCTAAAATCATGATTGAATTGTTTGGCGTACAAAGCAACACCAACTGGATAACCCAATTATCATCTGCCAAAGAAGTTAAGAATATTTATTTCAGCCAAACAGAAGATGATGTTGTACAAGTGACCATCGAATTGAATCATCAACAACACTGGGGTTACTCGATCGGTTACCGGAACAAATCCTTGACCATAGCTGTAAAACATCCACCTAAAAAATTGCGGGTCAAAGATCTGGTAATTTCTGTTGATGC